>JAGRJZ010000099.1 GCA_020442505.1 Alphaproteobacteria bacterium
CTCCCCCCGCAAGAGGTTAATTTTATGGTGGATTACATCTGTACCCGGATTTTGGATGCCGCGGCCGCGTCCATTCACCCCCTTTGTCAAAGCGAATAAAAAGGTTATGATCACCCCCATGGAGTTACGCTTTTCCATTCCCGAGATTTTATCGTTGCTGGGGCTTGTTCAGTGCGTCTACGTGCTCGTCCATATCGGGTTGCAAACGATCAACTGGCGCCAGGCCATCTGGCCCTCGCTTTTTTTCCTCTGTGCCGGAGGGGCGTTTTTTCTGGATTTTGCGAACGGCTATCTTAGCAGATTTCTGCCCTTCTATTTCGTGGGCCAGTGGGCCGGGTGGTTTTTTCTGCCGCCTCTGAGCGTTCTTTTGATGACCCAGATCGCGCAGGTAAACCGTTTGCCCTCGATTCATCAGCTTTGGATCCTGGGGCTTGTTCCGCTTGCTTTTTTCATGGCCTTGATGGGCGCTTCGACCGATACGGCGTGCCGTTTTCCGTCTGATTGTCCGCTTTTATGGGACTGGCTGGTCGTAACTGGAATCGCTGCAGGCAGCATCAGCCTGGCGACATTGTCCTCCCAGCTTCATCTATGGCGCGCGTTAAATCGAAAAAAGGGTGGGAAGGAACGTTATTGGCTGATTCTCGTGCTTTTGTTTACGAATCTGTTTTATCTGTTTTTTATGCTGGTCAGCGTTTCGCCGATTATGGCCGCCGATCAAGCTTTGGTCGTTCGTACGATTTTGGGACTGGCCTTCGTTTATCTGGTGGGGACGAGTCTGTTTCGTGTCTATCCCCAAGCGCTTGAAATCCGTCCGCAATCGGCGCGAACAACATCCTCTCTTCTCAGCGGGGAAGACTTGTTTCTAGCTAACCGGATCGACCAGATGCTCGTGCGTGAGAAAATTTATCACGAGCCCTCTTATTCCCGTTCCGATCTCGCGCGGGAGCTGGAAGTCCCCGAATCGCGTCTGTCCAAAGTCATTAATCTGCACTACGGGAAGACGTTTCCGCAGCTTTTGAACGAACGGCGGGTGTCCGATTCCTGTTATTTTCTTGAACATACCGAGACCTCGATCAAAAAAATCGCGTTGGAATGCGGGTTTAACTCCATCGGCTCCTTTAATCGGGTTTTTCGTCAAATTATGCATGAATCGCCGGGCGAATACCGGAACCGCTTGAAAGAAAACGAAAAACAATAGCCATTCTGTTTTTTTCGACTGTACGGTTTCGTGAATGGTTAAAACCGAGTCCGGTTTGTTATGAATTACTTAACGATTTCAACGCGAAACTGGAAAAATAGGAGGTGAAGAGGCTCTCAAAAAAGAGTATAATCCTCTCGGTTTGCTCGCTTCGTGTAGGGAGAAACAGTCTTTCTTTTGGTTTCCATTTTTTAGGTAAGGAGAAAAAACATGTCAAAGACAACCAGGAAACATGACCCGTCACAGGCCGGTTTTACGCTTGTGGAATTGGCGATTGTGATGATTATTATCGGTCTTTTGATCGGCGGAGTTTTGAAAGGGCAGGAGCTGATCGCCAACGCGCAGATCACTGCCACGATTTCCAAAATGAAGGGGATCGATTCCGCCATTGCAACCTTCCGGGATAAATACAACGCCCTTCCGGGGGATATGGCGAACGCAGTTGCCCGCCTTCCTAATTGTAACGCGGCTCCCTGTAACGCAGCAGCCGGTGGGACCGTCGGTAACGGACGCATTGACACCCCGGCTCTTGGCGCTGTTCCGACCTTGACAAGCGAAGGGCTTGTGGCCTTTCCGCAGCTCGCGGCGGCGGATCTGATTGCCGGTGTATCGGCCAACAACAACACGCTGGCCTTCGGTGCCTCTCTTCCCGAAGCGCCGATCGGTGGGGGTATGTGGCTGGGTTACACGCCGAACGGAGCGGCAACGGGCCTTGGTGCGGCGACTTTGCGTCCAGGGCATTATCTGCTCCTAAACGGTCTTATTGCAGTGGCTGGTGGAACGAACGGGGTTCTGACTCCTGGCCAAGCTGGTACAATTGACCGCAAAATCGACGATGGTCAACCCTCCAGCGGTTCCGTCCAATCAGGTGGAACCGGCTGTATAAACGGTGCCGGGGCCTATGATGAAGCAGCAGATTCAGGGCTTTGCTCTCTCTATTCTCGTGTACAAGGGTAGAACCGGGCCGCGAGACAAACGGATAACGTAGCTAAAAAAATATGAACAGCCGCTATCGTCCCGATAGCGGCTGTTTTTTGTCGGCGTGTGCGATAGACGACCGCTCTACGTCCCGAAACTCTGGATCAACGACCCGGACACCAGGTGCCATCCGTCTACCAGAACGAAAAAGATGATCTTGAACGGCAGGGATATCATGACCGGGGGGAGCATCATCATCCCCATGGACATCAAGATCGACGCCGTGACCATGTCGATGATCAAAAACGGCAGGAAGAGCATAAACCCGATTTCGAACGCGCGACGCAGCTCGGAAATCATAAAGGCCGGGATCAGAACGCGCAGGGGAACGGCCTCCGGCCCCTCAAACGGGCCCAGTTCGGACAATTCGGTAAAGAGCATCAGGTCGTCTTCCCGCACGTGTTCGAGCATAAAATCCCGGAAGGGATCGACCGCGGCCTCGAACGCGGCGGTCTCGTCGATCTCCTCGTTCATCAAAGGTTGGATGCCGTCTTCGTATGATTTTTGAAGCGTCGGCGCCATGATGAAGAACGTCAAAAACAGCGCCAGCGAAATCAAGACCGTGTTGGGCGGGGTCTGCTGGATCCCGATCGCGGTCCGGAGAAAGGAAAGCACCACCACGATCCGGGTAAAGGAGGTCATCATGACCAGAATCGACGGGGCCAACGATAAAATCGTCAGCAACGCGACCAGCTGAATAACCCGCCCGGTCATGGTGGCGTTCTCGCCCCCGGCCCCCATGTCGAGCGTAAGGCTCTGAGCCAAAGCGGGGGAAGGCAGAAAGGCGAGGAAGGAAAGCAACAATGCCATCCCCGCGAAGGCGGGGGGGGAGAACCCGGAGCGTCTAAGATAAGAGTCCCGCCGGCGCGGGAATGACAAATGGATCATTCTTCTTTTTCCTCTAAATCCAGGCCGTTTTTCTTCGATTCGATCCCGGTTTCAACAACGGTTTCGCCGGCGGGGCCGAGGATGATCAGGTGCTCCGTTCCATCCCGGCGAAGAAGAAGCGCCTTGCGCCGGGCGTCCAGCGGAAGGGTTTCCACGATTTGCAGCCGGCGTTTGCGAGGATCTAGCCTCATCGCGCTGTGATTGACCTTTCGCATAATCAGGGCCAGCCCGCCCATCAGCGCCAGAACGAACACCAGCGCGGCGGTAAAACGAAACAGGTCTGTCAGGTTGATAAGATCCATTTTGCGGAAAACCGGCTATGAGTCATGTTGTTCGTGCTCTTCCGCCCAGACTTGGAAATCGTTCAGGGCCGTGGCCAGATCCTCGAGCCGGCCGACCATTTCGCCCATCAACGCGCCCATGGACCGGGCGACGTCCGGGTCGCCCGTTTCGATGTCGTGGCAGATTGTCGCAACGGTGTCGTCCATGCCGTCCAGCGTGACGATCTCGCGGGAACGAACTTTTTCGATCGATTCGTTGATCAGGTCGATCTGCTCGCGCAGGCGGGTTTGAAGCGCTTCGGCAATGACGGTTTTATCGGTCATGGTGATTCTCCCTGTGTCCCATCCATAGCATCATCCACGAGCGCGTCAAAGGGATTTGGCTGGCCGTTGGCGCGATAGACGTAGGATAAAATTTCCGCGACGGCCATAAAGGCCTCGGAGGGGATCGGGCTGTCGAGTTCTATCGTCGCCAGCATTTCCGCCAGCGCGCTATCCTCGCGCACCTT
>JAGRJZ010000100.1:0-2985 GCA_020442505.1 Alphaproteobacteria bacterium
TCACGCTCATCGCGTAATCGAGGTAAGAGGTCTTCATCTCCTGCTCCAGGGAAATCGTCGGCGCAGGGGGCTGTTCGATGGAGGATGTCGTCTCGGGCATCGGCTGTCGTTTTTCTTTGTTATAATGTGGCTTCTACCAAGCTCCTCATCATAGACAAGACGCGCAAAAAACGAAACAGGAAAAAGCATTTCAGCACCACGGAATCCTGTTGCGAAAGAACAAAAATCCGCATAGCGTTTCGTTATTATGATCAAGATCCTGGGCCATCGCGGCGTACGATGGAAAAGCGCCCCCTACGAAAATACGATTCCGGCTTTTGCGGAGGCGCTGACCAATGCCGACGGGCTGGAAACCGACATCGTCCGGGCGGCTGACGGGACCTTGTTCCTGGTTCATGACGTGCTGTTTAACGGAAACGGCACACGCTATATGCTTGCCGACCATCTGGATGATAACAGCCGCAAACGGGTCGGAGACCGCCGGATTGACCAGATGGCCGCTGCGGAGGTGTCAGACCTGCGTCTTTTGGACGGACAGACCATTCCACGCCTGACAGATTTTCTTGTCGACTGCGCAATTCCGGGTACAGCGACGCTCAACCTGGAACTAAAAAGCTTTGACACGGCAATCCCGGTTTTAGAGGCATGTAAAACGTTCATCCGACCAGACCAACTGATCCTGTCCTCCTTCAACCATCCGGAACTTTTAAAAGCGGCGGGATATGTCCCTGCCGTTCGCTGCGGTTTGTTACTGGAGCCGTCCGGCACGATCAAAACACCGATGTATTCATGGCGCGCGGCGCCGGGCGGTGCCTTTTATACCCCCTATAGCCTTGAATACCTGAAAGATCCAGTTGTACGAGACATCGCCCCCTGGTCGTTTCATATAGAGGAATCCGATCTGTCCGTCCGAACGATTGAGGATATCAAAACCCTCTTCCCGGAGGCAAAAATCCTCATCTGGTGGTGGATGGGTAACCCCGAACCGCCCCCGGCCGAGAACAAGGATTTGTTCGTCCGGCTGGAATCTCTTGACAAAGCCGGTCTTCTGGATAGCCTGCATGCGATCATCACGGATTTTCCGCGCGAGATGAAAGAAGCTGTGCCATGATAAAGACCGCGCCGTATGCCGTTCGCCTGGGATCATTGACCGTGGCCATGTTTGTCGGCTTACACGACTGGGAAAAAGAAAAGAAACAGCCAGTTTCCCTCGCCGTTACCCTTTACGGAGACGACCCGGGCTACACGACAGACATCACGAAATGCATCGATTACAGCCGGGTCCACCAATATGTCACGACACACTGGCCGGGCAAGCCACATACAGACCTTCTGGAAACCCTCGCGGACGAGCTTGTTACCTTTTGCCTGTCTGTGCCGCTTGTGCGCGCGGCGCGCGTCCGGATTTCCAAACCTGCCGTTTTCGAGGATGGCACCTTGCCTTCCGTTGAACTCTATCGCGAGAACGCCCGATGAGTACGCTCGATATAATCTATGTGACCGTGATGCTCGCGGTTTTGTTCGTGGTGCTGATGAATGAATATTACAGCTGGCGTCTGAAGGTCGTGCCGGGCCCCTCCATGCCCTGGGCCCGGAAAAAGATGGTCGAGGCCCTGCAAAAACACGCCCCGGCGGGAGGTCCGCAAAGAATCATGGAACCAGGCTCCGGCTGGGGCGGCTTGGCGCGCGCCGCGTCCCGGGCCTTTCCCGACGCCCAGGTAGAGGGCTACGAACTATCGCTTTTCCCGTTTTTATTTTCCCTGACAGGAACGCGTAAACACCTGCGTTTTTACAAGCGCGATTTCACGCAAGCCGACTGGAATCGCTATGATACGATTTTATGCTACCTCACAAAGCAATTGATGAGTGATCTATCCGCTGTTTGGGCTGAAAAGCTTCCGCCTGGCGCATTGGTGATTTCCAACGCCCAGCCTTTGCCCGGCTGGACGGAGATCGACCGGATCAAAACCGCGATCGGCGGCGTCGAAACACCCCCGATTTACGTGTACCGGAAAGATTAACCGTCCCCCCAAAGCCTGCTCTGGCGCGCGGCATGGTTCATGATGACAATGTCAACCCGCCGGGACAGGCGCTGGCGCTCTTGCGGATCAAGACCTTCATCCAGATCGTCGTAACGGCTTTCGGCCATTCCGCGCACGACGATGTCCTTCCTATACCCCACATTGGTCAGAATAACCGCGACGTTGGCCGCGCGGGCCAGCGACAAGGACCAGTTGGTATTATACGCGGCCCCTGTGCCTGGCGGGCGCGGATCTGTATGGCCAACGACCTCGATCTGGTTTTTGATCCGTGACAACGCGCCGCCCAGCGCATAGATCGCTCGCGCGCCTTCGGTCGAAACGTCGGCCTGCCCAGGCTCGAACAAAAGATCCTCGGGCAAGGACATCATCAAACGCCCATCGCGGGTTTCCATCGTCACATCCCCCAGCGCATCGCTCCCCTCCAGAACCGTTTCCATCAAAGCTTTCAGATAGTTGAGATCAAGCGCCTGTTCGTACGACAAGCGCTCCAGGTTGATTTCATCCATCCCGCCTTGTTCAAACTCCATTCCCAGGAACCGATTAAACTCGGACGAAAGCGCCGCGCTGAACGTGGACCAGTTTTCCTCCTGCGGCTGCGACATCGAGAAAAGCAACACAAAAAAGGTCAACATCAAAGCCATCACGTCCGTGAAGGTAATCAGCCAAAGCTGGGAGCCGCCTTCCTGGCCGTGAATATCGCCCATCCGGCGGGCGTAGCGTCGCCCTGTGATCGGCGCGGGGGAATCCGGGGTCAGATCGTCTTTCTTTTCCTCGTCTTTTCTACCGTGTTTTCGAAAGCTCATTCTTCCTCCCCGTACCCGTCCAGCGTCTGGACAGCGGACTCTGCGGCGGCCAGGGGGCTATAGGGCATATGACGACGAAACAGAATTTCTACGAAACCGGGCTCCCCTTTCTGAAGCCCCACGCTCATCAGTCCCCGAGG
>JAGRJZ010000100.1:3110-8538 GCA_020442505.1 Alphaproteobacteria bacterium
ACCCCGGAGGCCCGGGAGGATAAAAGCCCCAGCAACGTTGGCAAAAAGGGATTGAGGTCGGTCTCTCCGGGCGTCTGCGCCCCGATGGAAAATACCGCCTTTTTAAGAGAATCATAGGGAACGCGCACATGCATTTCTCCCCGGCTCTTATCCATCACGACATCTTGGCCGGGAATATGCGCGGTAAACAGCCCTTCGATTTTGTCGAGCGTGTCGCCCTCGCCCCTGGCCTGTTCAGGGGCCGGCGCGAGAGAGGGATTGACTTCAGGCTGATCGACCATCTTTGACGCAAAGGCCTTTTCGATACTGTCCATCGCCGGGCGAACCCGGGTTTCGTCAAAGGTGGAAATCGCGTTCAGGACAATAAAGAAGGCCAGCAGCATAATAAACAAAGCCAAAGCCAAAAGCTGCCCGGAAGCCCCCTGCTCCGTTCCCGTCGTCGCTCTACGCCGTCGTCCTCGCATGTCTCATGCCTCGGTCAATGACGCGCCTTAGTCGAACTCGGCCAAAAGACGGTCAATTTCTTCTTGCGAAATGCCTTGATCGGGAAGTTGCGGGCCGTTGAGAAGCGCGGCATCCCCCGTGCGCCCGTCGCTGTCTCCTTCGGTATCGCCGGATTCGTCCTCTGACTCCGCGGCCTTCGCCCCGGCGGCACCCCCAACACCCGGAAACTCCGTTCCAACAAGTTTCAAAATAACGGAAACTTTGTCGTCGATGGCCTTCAACGCCCCGATGACCTTCGTAATTCTTTGCCCCGTGATATCCTGAAAGGAACAGGCTTCGAATATTTTTGTGACCTCCGCCTCAACAGAGGCGGCGGTGGCCTGGTCCATGGAGTCGAACAAAGACTGGATCGTTTCGCAGGAATCCATAATCGTTCCGGTGGCTTCCTCCGTCGCGGCGACAACCGCATCCAGCTCGTCCGAAGCGACAGGAATATGTTTGCTGTGGATATCCAGCGGGCGGGTCGTCCGCAGCTCCTCCCGCATACCTTCTATGATCTTTTTAAGATCGTGAAGCTGTCGCTGAAGATTTTCCTGATCAACCTCATGAACGCGGTCGATCACGGAATTGATAATCTGAATGACCTGATCGCGCTTATAGCCCTGCGATCCCTGTTTTTGCATGTCCGCCATAACCTTGTCCCCACCTGTGTTGTATCTTTAAAACGCGCCCAGAACAGCCGATATCTTCTGCTTCAGCGTTTCCGCATTGAACGGTTTGACGATATAATTATTGACTCCGGCCTGTTTGGCGGCGATCACGTTTTCCGTTTTGCTTTCAGCGGTGATCATAATGAACGGCACCTTCGCGTTCTGATCCGTCGCCGCACGCACCTGCTTGAGCAGCTCAAGCCCCGTCATCGGCTCCATGTTCCAATCGGAAATCACCAGACCGTATTTTTTGTTCCGCATCAGCTCCAACGCCATCGTGCCGTCCGTGGCCTCGTCCACGTTTCGAAAGCCCAGCTGCGCCAGAAGATTCTTGATAATCCGAAGCATTGTTTTGTAATCGTCCACGATCAGGACGTTCATTTCCATATCGACAGCCACTTTTCTCTCCCCCTTTTCCAAGTCACGCAACAACGAAAAGCGTACCACAAAGCGATCCGATTATGAACCGCATTTCCTGAAGGAATGGTTAAAAAAGAACGGATTATCACCGCCCCGGCAGATCAGGCAGCTGTTTTTGTTCCGCCAGCAAAATGGTGACGCTCCGGGCGCGATCCGGGTTCATTGCCGCCAGAATCGGAGCCGATTTCCGCTCCGACATGCGCCCCATGACCCGCAGGAGAACATCCATATCGAGCGTGTTGAAGATCCGAGCGGCATCTTTTGCCTTCATACCCTCGTATATTTTTACAAGGCTTGCGATGCGAGCCTCCTCTTCCTCAGACTGTTTTTCCAGCAAAGCCCCTATTTCGTTCCGCAGCCCCGTCAACTCGCGCAGCTTTTGATCCATCTCCCGCCCCGCGGCTTCCAGAAGGGCTTCCCGGGTCTCGAGAGAGCGTTCCCGCTCATCGAGCAACGTCTTGCGCGCGGCCAGATCTTTATAAAGCTCTTCCTGGATCCCGGAATGAGAAAAATCGGTATCGACCGGTCCTTGCCATGGAATACGTTCCGCTGCGGGCGCATCCTCGTCATGAGAACCGGTTTCGGAAGACGGGTCCACTTCCACATCGTCATGCGGGGCAGCAGCACCATCATGACCTTGGGGGGGGGCATGGGATTCGTCCCGGGCATAGGCAATCCCGATATTCCTGACGCCGTCAAAAAACCCTTCCAAGCGCACGGAAAAAGACAAAAGCGCAAAAATAACAAGCAACGGCAAAATACGGATCCGGCGAAACAGGGTCATGAGCGCCCTCCCGCCGGCTGGTTGATCGCGTCATATAACTCACGTTCCGCACGGCTATGCAGACTCTGCGAGAAGAGAGAACGATCGTCGTCGACAGCCTCGAACGACTCGCCTTCCTCTACTTCTCCTTCTCCTTCTCCTTCTCCCTCTGCCGCCCCCGTTCCGCGGTCAAATTCCGGGTCGCGGATGGAAAAACCGACCCCTGAGGGCGACGGAGAAGAAGAGCGACTCGCGCGCCCGCTCCGCTCCGCAAGGGTTTCCAGACGTGCGGCCAAGCTGTTGCCGGCCTCTTCGATCAGTTGCAACTCGTCCAGCACTTTTCGCGCTTCGTCGATCCGGTCTTGTAAGTCGCGCCCGGATTCCTGCGCCGTTTCCTTCATCCCGGTAATCGCGCCTTCTGCCCGAACAATACTGCTGGACAGGCTTGCCAAAAGCCCCTCCAGCTCCTTGCGCGTGCTGCGAAACTGCTTCAGATGCAAAGACAGGCGCCCGGCAAAAAACACCGTGAGCCCTAAAAACACCAGAATTAACCCATCCAGGATCACGGAAAGCAGGGCCTCACTCATCGCTCACGCTCCTTATCCGGGGGAATATACCGCTCGATCCTGACGGCGATATGGTCCTGTTTCTGGCCCACGGGCCCCTTGAACATGGGGAAATGCCCGCAGCGCAGCTCCAGCTCGTCCTCCGTCTGGGTAGAGAACATGATCCGGGTCCCGACTTTCCAGTTTAACATCTCGTCCAGCGAAACGGTTTTCTCCCCCAAAACGGCCTGAAGCTGCACATCGGTTTTATAAAGCTCGTGCGTCAGGTGGGTTTCCCAGATCGAATCCCGCCCGAATTTTTCCCCCATGAACATCTGAAGCAACAGCTCCCGGATCGGCTCCAGCGTGGCGTAGGGAATCAAGATCTCGACCCGGCCGCCGCGATCCCCCATATCCACCCGCAAACGGGCGAGAACACAGGCATTGCCGCTTTGCGTGATGGTCGCGAAACGGGGGTTCGTCTCCATCCGATCCAGCGTGAAGCTAACGGGGGATAACGGATCGAAGGCGGAAGACAGATCACTCAAGGACACGCCCACCATGCGCTCCACAAGCTTCGTTTCGATGGTTGTATAGGGACGACCCTCCACGCGGATGGCCGGCGTTCCCTTCCGACCACCCAGCAACACGTCCACGACCGAGTAGATGAGCGCGCTGTCCACGACCAGAAGCCCGTGATTGTCCCATTCCTCGGCCTTGAAGACCGACAGCATCGCGGGCAACGGGATCGAGTTCATATAATCCCCGAACCGCACGGTCGAAACCTGGTCCAGAGACACCTCCACATTGTCCGAGGTCAAATTCCGTAAAGAGGTCGACATCAATCGCACCAGCCGGTCGAACACGATGTCCAGCATCGGCAAGCGTTCGTAGTTGACCATCGCCGAGTTGATCAACGCCATGATGCCAGAGGATTCTTCCCCGCCCATCATGTCGTCGTCGAACCCCAGAAGGCTGTCGATTTCGTCCTGATTCAGGATGCGGGCGTTCGTACCCTCTCCGGCATCGTTATCCGTCGAATCGTCGTCACCGGCCATGGACTCCCACTCGTCCATCATGGCCTTTTCTTCGTCGGTCATTTCCTCGGTTTCAGCCATCGCCGTCCGTTTACGATCCCTGTTTTTCACGCCCGCGGCGCGACCCTACAACTTTTTCAAACACCAAGCACAAACTGTGCCAAGGCGTTACTGTATCAGAATTTCCTGAAACAAAACGTCCTTCACCTCCACGGGATACGCCGCCGCGTTTACGCGGGATAAAAGCTCCATCTGAAGCCGATACATCCCGGCCGAGCCCCGCAGATCCCGAACGTGAAGCTCTCGCAGATAGGTCTGGAACTGGTCCACGACCCGGGGCATCACGGCTTCGACCGCGGCTTTGTCCTCGGCGCTGTCCAGCTCCAGCTGAACCGTCAAACGCAGATAGCGAGTCTCCCCGCCATTATCGTTGATATTGACGGTCATGTTTGGAATTTCCAGGAAATAGGCCCCTACGGTCCCCTCCCCGCCATGAGAATCGCCGCCGCCATGGCCCTTGGCCGGAGCGGCTTTCTGCTCCCCGTGCCCGGCTTCCGCTTCCTGTCCCCTGCCGAGCAATCCGTCCAGCGTACCGGTAAAATACAGACCGCCCCCGACCCCCAGCAGCACGAATAGCGGCAGAACAAAGAACAGGACGATCTTCTTCGCGTCCAGCCCCTTCTTGCCGGCCTCCGCGCCGTCTTCGCCTTCGGCGCCGCCGGCCTGGTCGTCCGTCTGATCGTCTTCGTCGGCCATCGAAACTCTCCTTTCCCAGAGACAGGATAACGTTCGTTCAGTCTACGGACGATCGTATAAAACTGCAACTGCGGATCGACGACAATCCGCAATGGATCGAGCAACCGGTTTTTTCCGAACAAAAAGTTTGCTTTTTTGGTTTAATTTATGTTAAAAGGATCGCCCATGATCGGTGAGTTGGACATATTAATTGGAGAAACGGGCAAGGTCGTTCTTGTCGTGCCGGGGGATATTCCGGCGGGACGCCTGTCCCTCCAGCTCTACGGAGACTATGTCACGCTCGCCGCGGGGGAAAAGGTTTTCGCCACGGTGAGAGACGTTCCGGCGGAGAGCATAGCGGGAATGGCCCGGTTGTCCGAAATGGGACTGCTGGAAGTCACGGACCCCGACGCCCCGCCGACGGAGATCCGTCACTGGGCCACGATCCAAGATAACAGGGAATAGAGGGAGACACATGACGGCAATTGCAGTAGATCAATATCTCGGCCCAAACATCCTCGCGGCGCCGCTGAGCAGCAACCCGGTCAATCCTAAGGCCGCTTGGAACCGGCTAAAAAGAATAGGAGCCGTCCTGAAACCGGCCAGCTATTTCGTTCTCCGGACCGGCGTGAAGATCGGCGTGACGATCGGTGCGGTGATGGCTGCGCCTACGATTCTGGGTGCCGCCGCAAACGCCTTGACCATCGGGGTCGCGGCCACGGTATCCTCCGCCGTCATTGGCGGTGTTTTCGATGCGATCCGGGCTGCCACGAC
>JAGRJZ010000101.1 GCA_020442505.1 Alphaproteobacteria bacterium
CCGTCACGGGCAAGCCGATCAAGCTGCTGGGGACGGGCGAAAAATGGGACGCGCTGGAGCCTTTCCACCCCGACCGGATGGCCGGGCGGATTCTGGGTATGGGGGACATCGTCTCCCTCGTCGAAAAGGCGACCGAGAATTTCGACGCTGAAGAATCCGCGAAAATGGCCGCGAAATTCAAAAAGGGGAAATTCGACTTTAACGATTTGCTCTCCCAAATGCGCCAGATGAAGAAAATGGGCGGCGCGGGCGCGCTGATGAAGATGCTGCCGGGTCTTGGGAAAATGGCCGCCGCGCTGGACGAGGCCGATATCGACAACACGATTTTGAAAAAACAGGAAGCCATCATCCTGTCCATGACGTTGGCGGAGCGCGCAAAGCCAGACCTTTTGAACGCACGCCGGAAACAGAGGATCGCGGCGGGCTCCGGCACATCCGTGCAGGACATCAACAAGCTGGTCAAACAGCAAAAACAGATGGAAACCGTCATGAAGCGCATGAAGAAAATGGGCATGGGCAACATGATGGGGATGATGAAAAACATGATGGGCGGGGGCGCGGAAGCCGACCTGATGATGCAGGCGCTGGACGCAGACTCACTCGCGGAGAACATGGTCGCCGCCGAGCGCGCCGCCGATCCGCTGGGCCCGAACCCGTTTTTGCAGAGCAGCCCCGGCGGACTGGGCCCGAACCCGTTCGGGGACATGCCAGGCCTGGCGGGCCTTGGCGGATTCTCCCACGGTGGAAAGAAAAAGGACCGGAAGAAGGGGAAGAGGCGATGAGCGTCTTGTTCCCTCCCCCTTCCAAGGGGGAGGACCAGGGTGGGGGTAAAAAGGATTTTTAAACCACAGAGCGCACAGAGATCACAGAGCGTTCGTAAACAGATAAAGACTCTGTGATCTCCGTGTTCTCTGTGGTGAGAGGAAAAAAAAGATTTAACGCGGAGACGCGGAGGATCGGAGAATTTAGAACTCCGCTTCTCCGGCCCTCCGCGTAAAAAAGAAAGAAAGCAATGACAAACGATCGCACCGACATTCTGACCGCTTTACGTGCATACGAAACACCGTATGAGGACGAGCGCGCGGATGTGAGAGACACAATCGCCTTTATCACGGCGCATGAGGATGCGTTTGCGCGGTCTTGTGTGCCCGGTCATGTGACGGGCTCTGCGGTCCTGATCAGCCGGGACGGGACGAAGATCCTGCTGAACCGGCATAAAAAGCTGGGGCGCTGGATGCATTTCGGTGGGCACGCGGACGGCAGCGCAGACATTCTGGACGTTGCCCGGCGCGAACTGGCGGAGGAAAGCGGAATCGAAACGGCGGAGCCGGTTTCGCGCGCTGTGTTCGACGTGGACGTCCACACTATCCCCGCAAACGCAACCAAAGGCGAGCCGGAGCACAAACATTACGATATCCGTTATTTGTTCCGCTGCTCCGACAATGATTCCTTTGTCTGTAGCGACGAGTCAACCGAACTACGCTGGTGCACCGCCAAGGAAGCCCTGACCTTGGTGGATAGCAAGGACTTGAGACGAATGATAGGGAAATGGAAAGAAATATTTTTAACCACTAAGGCCACTAAGTCTTAGAAAATATTTGGAAACCTTAGTGACCTTAGTGTTCTTAGTGGTTAAAACAAAATAGAAAAATGAACGAAAACGACATAAAAACCGAAATCGAATCCCTCAAAACCCGCAACGCGCGGGTGGAGGCGGACAAGGCGTGGGAAACCTCGCTGACCCGGCGTGCCGCGATCGCAGGTGGGACGTATGTGGTCGTCTGGGCGTATTTATCCGTGCTGGGGGTGGATCACGCGTATTTCCACGCGCTGGTCCCCGCGGGCGCGTTCGTGATTTCGACCCTGACTTTACCGATAGTGAAACGGATTTGGTTGGAACGGAGCAACTTAAAACAAAAGTTTTAACCACTAAGGGCACTGAGAACACAAAGATCTTAAAAGAAAAAACTTAGTGACCTTTGTGTTCTTAGTGGTTAAAAAATTCAACCGATTTAACTTAATTAAACAAAAGGAGAAAACGAAAATGGCACTATCAATCAGAATGGCCCGCGGGGGCCGCAAAGGACGCCCGCACTACAGCATCGTCGTGGCAGACCGCCGCGCGCCGCGGGACGGACGTTTTATCGAACGTCTGGGCACGCATAACCCGCTGCTCCCCACCGGGGACGAGCGCCGCGTCGTACTGAACGAGGAGCGGATTAAATACTGGCTCTCCCAAGGGGCTGAGCCGTCTTCTCGCGTGGCGCGGTTCCTGGGCCAGGCCGGAATCATCGACATGCCGAAATGGCAAGACACGCCGAAAAAATCCGCACAGAGCGAAAAAACAAAAATGCGCATAGCGGAAAAAGAAGAAAAACGCCAGGCCGCCGCAGACGCCGCGAAACAGGCCGAAGAGGAAGCCAAAGCTGCTGCAGAGGCCCCTGCAGAGGAAGCGGCGGCTGAATCCCCGGCAGAAGAAGCTGCCGCAGAGAAAGGCAAAGCTGAATAATTTTCATAATATTTATCACGGGATGCACAGAGACCCCCTTTGTCGCTGTGCTTCTCTGTGACCTCTGTACGCTCTGCGGTTTAAAATGGCATCTAAAAAACGAATCCTTCTCGGGAAAATCGCCACCGCGCACGGGGTTAAGGGTCTTGTGAAGTTGCATGTCTATGCGGAAGACAAAACCCTTTTGAAGCGGCCGCTTTATACACAGGAAAGCGGCGCGCGGACGCTTGCGCTGACCTTGAAAAATTCGCTGGGCAAATACTGGCTGGCGGCGATCGACGGCGTTACGGAACGGACACACGCCGAAGCTCTCCGCGGGACGGAATTGTGGATCGACCGGGACGCTCTGCCGACGCTTGACACAAGCGAAATCTACTACGAAGACATGATCGGCCTGGCCGTTGCCGAAGAAAACGGAACAACGGTCGGCACCGTCATCGGCGTCGATGATTTCGGCGCGGGCCCGTTGCTTGACATCGAACCGACCGGTGGAGGAGAAAATTTTTACCTGCCCTTCGCGGATCAATATGTGCTGAAAACGGATCTAGACAGCGGCACGCTGATCGCTACCATACCGGATGGTTTGCGTTAAAAGCGAAGTTGGGAGTTGAGGCGCGCACATAAGCGGTTTAGACTATCTCGGTCCGAAATTCCCAACGCCTAGTATCCGACATGCCCGCCTCCAAACTTGTCAAACCGTCGACCGAATATCAAGACAGCTTTCTGGAAGCCGTCCGCGAGGCGCATGCCGAAGGGCGTTTGCAATATCTCGACATTCCCTGGCTAAAGGAAAACTTCGCAACCTTCGTCGATCGTCTGAACGCGGCGCGGGGACACCCCCACCGCCCCTATCAAAGCTGGGTCGAGACGGTTCCGGAGACGATCCTGTGGCTGGTCAAAGACGGAACGTATATCGGGTCCGTTTTCATCCGCCACCGTTTGAACTGGCATCTGGAGAAATGGGGCGGACACATGAACTTCGCGATCCGACCCTCCATGCGGGGGAAGGGATACGGGAAGAAAATCCTGATCAAGGCGATGCCTTATGCGAACTATCTGGGGCTGGAAACAGTCATGATGACCGTCGACCCGTACGATAAAACAGCCATTCGCGTCGTTGAATCGGCCGGCGCGGTTCTGGAGGACGAATTACCGGCGACGGACAAATTTCCGGGACGCTTGCGTTATTGGCTGGATTGCGGATAAGGGCTCGTGACGCATAAGAAAAAGACAAAAAAGACCGGCACGAAAAAGAAAAAACAGACAAAAAGCAAAGGCTTTTCCCTGTTCCGTTTCCTGTTTAAAGCGGCGCTCATCCTTGGGATCTGGGCCATGCTGCTCGGGGGAGGCATAGCCTTATGGTACGCGGCGGAACTGCCCGCTTTGACCGCTGATTTGCGTTTTGAGCGCCGGGCGCCGCTGACCTTCGAGGCGGCCGACGGCTCTTTTCTTCTGCGAACCGGCGATTTCAAGGGCGAGACCGTCTCCGTTAACGATTTACCGCCCCATCTGGTTTACGCCGTTCTCGCGATCGAGGATCGTCGTTTTTACCGCCACCACGGAATCGACCCGGCCGGGCTGGCCCGCGCGATGCTTCGTAATCTTCTCAAGGGCCGGATGGCGCAAGGCGGCTCGACCATCACCCAGCAACTGGCAAAAAACCTGTTTCTCTCCCCTGACCGAACGTTGAAACGCAAGATACAGGAGGCCCTTTTGGCGCTTTGGCTCGAAAGGAACCTGACCAAGGATGAAATCCTGAGCGCCTATTTGAACCGGGTTTATCTGGGCGCGGGAACCTACGGGGTGGAGGCGGCCGCGCAGACATATTTCGGTAAATCCGCGCGCGCGCTGGGTCTTTACGAATCCGCGATGCTGGCCGGTCTGTTAAAGGCGCCTTCGCGCTATAATCCCCGGGCCAACCCGGCGCGGGCAAAGGCCCGAACGGAGATCGTCCTGAGCGCCATGCGCGACGCCGGCTATCTTTCCCCGGATCAAGCCGTTCTTCCTTCCGGAGCGGATAGCCCTCAGCCTTTATCTCTGCCCCTGCCGGGCAGACGTGAGACAGGCGAAAACGTCCGCTATTTCACGGATTGGGCCGCAGCGGAGATGAACGATATCCTGGGGACGACGGAACGCGGGGCTTACATCCGTACGACCCTTGATCCGACCTTGCAGAAAACCGCGGAACGCGCGTTGGAGGCGGTTTTGGCAAGCCAAAGCGAATCCCGGCACGTCTCGCAGGGCGCGCTTGTCCTGCTGGACGCCGACGGCGCCGTTTTGGCGATGGTCGGCGGGCGCTCCTACGCGCAAAGCCAGTTCAACCGCGCGACACAGGCGAGGCGTCCCCCGGGCTCCGCGTTTAAACCCTTCGTTTATGCAGCGGCGCTAATGCAAGGAGAAACACCGCAGGACACCATCGCGGACGCCCCGATGACGGAGGGCGACTACCGTCCGGCCAATTTTGACGACAAATACGAAGGCACGGTCACGCTGGAGACAGCGCTGGCGGATTCCCTGAACACCGCGACCGTGCGACTGGCCGCGCGCGTCGGGATCGGGAAAATCATCGCGCTCGCGCGCAAAGCCGGAATCGCCGCGCCGCTGAACCGGGACCTCAGTCTCGCGCTGGGCAGCAACGGCGTCCCGCTTCTGGCTTTGACGGCATCTTACGGCGTGTTCGGGCCGGACGGCGCCCCGCTGACCCCCTACGCGATCCGCAGCATCACGGACGCGGACGGCACGCTGCTCTACGACCGCGCGCCCTTGGGACGAGGCAAACGAGTGCTCCCCCCCGCGACCGGTCGGGACATGACGATGATGCTGACCCGCGTTGTGACGACGGGGACCGGAAAACAAGCCGCGATCCCCGGCTTACCCGTCGCCGGAAAGACCGGCACGTCCCAGGATTATCGCGACGCCTGGTTCATCGGCTATACGGACCGGTTTTTCTGCGGCGTCTGGCTGGGAAACGACGATAACAGCCCGATGAACGGCGTGACCGGCGGCAGCCTCCCCGCGGAAATCTGGCGCACGGCGCTGCAAGAGGCCCACCGGGCGCCCCCGTCACGCCCCCCGCCCCCGGCCTCCAAACCGGAGACCGGATTCGGCGCTTTGCTGAACCGCCTTCTGGGTCCGTGAAAGATCAAGAGGGACGAGGGCCGTTTGTAAAAGTCAGCATTTGATCTGACGGTGATGAATTATCGTCCAGCCAGCCAAGCGTTTCATGCCTTGTCTCCGATAATTCTGTGTGCTCTTTTAACGATGCGGATAAGGCCTTCGTGAGGTATTCGGACATCTTTGGACTCCTTGCTCGGTACAAAGAATCCAAAATTATGAACCATATCAAGCCCTTATTCCACCGTGCCGGGTACTGCGTCAAACCCCACAAGAAAAAAGTTGAAACAATAAAAACTGCCTTTATGATCGCACGAATGCTTCTTGCCGGACGAACCGGGGAACGGTGTTCTGGGAAAAACCTTTGGGTATCCACACACCCCCGCGTTTTTATGGTGAAGGAATAGTGACAACCCTTGAAGGAGACGAAAATCAATGACCGCACGCATTGCTATTAACGGGTTTGGCCGGATCGGCCGTCTGGTGTTTCGCGCATGGGTCGAGTCCGGCCGCAAGGACATCGAAATCGTGGCCATCAACGACCTGGCGGACGTCAAGACCAACGCGCATCTCCTGAAATACGACAGCACGCACGGCCCCTCCCCCTTCCCGGTTTCGATCGAGGGCGACGACACGATCATAGCGGACGGGCATAAGGTCAAATGCGTACAGGTCCGCGACCCTGCGGATCTGCCGTGGGCGGAGATGAACATCGACATCGTCTATGAATGCACCGGAATTTTCACGGGGCGTGAAGGCGCGGCCAAGCACCTCGCGGCCGGCGCGAAAAAAGTCCTGATCTCCGCCCCCGCGACGGACGAAGACATCACAGTCGTCTACGGCGTGAACTCCGACAAGCTGAATGCCGGGCATAAAATCGTCTCCAACGCGTCCTGCACCACGAACTGTCTGGCGCCGGTCGCGCACGCGATTCATAACAAGATCGGCATCGAAAGCGGGTTTATGACGACGATCCACTCCTACACGGGCGATCAGCGTGTCGTGGATACGATGCATAAGGACCTGCACCGCGCGCGTGCTGCAGCGACGAACATGATCCCGACCTCGACCGGCGCGGCGAAGGCCGTGGGCAAGGTCCTGCCGGAACTGAACGGAAAGCTGGACGGCGTGGCGATCCGCGTGCCGACCCCGAACGTTTCCTTGGTGGATTTGAAATTCATCGCCTCCCGCCCGACCACGGTCGCGGAAGTCAACGAAGCGATCACCCAGGCCGCCGGCGGCGCTCTGGAAGGCGTGCTGGGCCATTACGACGAACCGCTGGTTTCCGGCGATTTCAACCATAACAAGCTCTCTTCCGTCTTCTCCCTCGAAGGCACGAAAGTCATCGACGGAACGCTGGTCCGGATCATGAGCTGGTACGACAACGAATGGGGATTCTCGAACCGGATGCTTGACACCGGCGCGAGAATGCACGCGGTGGGGTATAGCGCGGCAGCGGAGGCGGCGTAAAGCCATTGCGAAGAAGGAGAAAACCCATGACAACCCGTCCGCCATTGCGGCTTATGGCCTGTTTCACGGCCGTCCTTTTGACCGTTTTCTTCCTCGGAAAAACCGCCCATGCGATGGACTCCGGCTACGACCGGGTCATGCGGACGGGCACGATCCGCTGTGGCTATATCGCATTTCCACCCTATTTGATGCAGGATTTAAATACGGGTGAATTCTCCGGACTTGCTTACGATTTGA
>JAGRJZ010000102.1 GCA_020442505.1 Alphaproteobacteria bacterium
ATATGAGCCACGAAATCCGGACCCCCATGAACGGGATTATCGGAACCGCCAGCCTGCTTTCCGAGACGAACCTGGATCTGAAACAACAAAAATATGTTGAGACGATCGAAATGTCCGGCGACATGTTGCTGCGGATTTTGAACGATATTCTGGATTATTCGAAGATAGAGGCAGGGAAGTTCTCTCTGTCTCCGGCGCCGTTCGATCTGCATAGGACCCTGACGGATATTTACGAGCTGTTCGAAGGCTTCGCAAAGGAAAAAGGCCTCTCGCTGACTCTGGAACAACAAAACAACCTTCCACAATATATCGTCGGCGACTACACACGCATTCGTCAGATTATCACCAACCTGACCAGCAATGGGCTCAAATACACCGACGCAGGCAGCGTCACGATCAAGGTCGAAGCCCTCTCCCAAACGGGTGACATCGCGACGATCAAGGTTTCCGTCATCGATACCGGGATGGGCATTCCCAAGGACCTCCATAAAACGGTCTTCGACAAATTCACCCGGGTGGAGGGCATGACCCAAAAAGTCGTTGGAACCGGCCTGGGGCTTGCCATTTGTACTTCTCTGATCGACATGATGGGCGGGGATCTTGGGCTGGACAGCGAGGTCGGACAAGGCTCGACCTTCTGGTTTACCCTGCCTTTGCGGATCGCCAACGAAACGGAGATAGAGGATACAAAACGGCAATCCGAAATGGATCTGGACGTGATGTTTAGAGGACATATCCTCTTGGTCGAGGACGTCGAGACCAACCAGTTCATCATCACCGACATTCTTGAAAATCTCGGCTGCACGGTGGACGTTGCCGGCAACGGTCAGGAGGCCTTAAACGCGCTGGATAAGAACGGCGCGGCGTATGATCTGGTCTTCATGGATTGCAACATGCCCGTTATGAACGGCTTCGAAGCGACTCAGGCCATCCGGAACCGTTCGGACGTGCCGCATATCCCGATCGTCGCCCTGACGGCGAACGCCTTTAAGGAAGACGTTGAGAAATGCTATGCGAACGGCATGAGCGGATTTGTGTCCAAACCTGTGAAAAAACAGGATTTGCTGATGGAAATGGCACGTTGGCTTCAACAGGCGGAGCATCCGCAGCACTCGGCGGATACAGAACCCGATGCCTCCCCCGCGCCGACGGCGACGGCGGACGATCCGGTGGAGTGGACCGGCTTCGACCCGACCTTTCTGGATATGATGGTGGGTCGCTCCCCCGAGAAAGCCGCAAAGTTTATCCAGCTGACCTTGAAGGATGCCGCCAGCCAGGTCGCCGGCATCCAAAAAGGCCTGTCCGAAGGCAATGCGCAGGAAATGGGCGAGGAGGCCCATGCCCTCAAATCCGTATCCGGGCAGGCCGGCGCGCATCTCATGTCTGATCTCGCGAAACAGCTCCAGGATCTCGGCTATAGCGGCACGACGGAGGGCGCGGCACCGCTGGTCGAATCGCTCATGGCCGAATACGCCTTGTTCACGGCCAAGCTGGAATCTTATTTGCCGTCCCTTTAGGGACGGGGAGCAGCGGGATTAGGTCCGACCCCTGTCGGTTCCCCGCCGGGGATGACGACCGGGGAACATGTTTTCTCGTCCCACTTCACTTGCGCCGGGGTCACGCCGTCATGGGCTTTGCTCTCCAGATATTCATTAACCTCCGGGGTGATCTCCTTGCCATAGAGACCACAAACCATTTCCTGTGTCGGCGTCCCGCTGCCGGCATAGGCTTCGAACACGGGACTTACCTCAGCTATTTTTATGTCGTAGTGCCGGGATGCGATGTAAGCTCCCGCCCCAAAAAATGCAAACAAAAGTCCACTCACAAAAAGTATCGACCCATCTCCCTCTTTTTTAGGCATTTCTTCTCTCCTCGTTTCATTCAAGTTGAGAGCGCAGTCTAAACGATATGAAAAAAAAATCAAGTATTTTGGAAAATATTTTAAGATCGTCGCTGAAACCCAGCGAATAAACCCGGGAATCGTTTTTCTGTCTGCGTTCGGGGTCGCCTCATGCTACAAAAGGCGTCATGGACGATCCGGACACACAGGAAAACCAACTGGCCCGTGGCGCGGCGCTGATCAAGGCGTTCGTGAAGACTCTGCCCGATCGGCCGGGGGTTTACCGCATGCTGGACGAGGCGGGGGACGCGCTCTATGTGGGCAAGGCTGCCTCTCTCAAAAAACGGGTCGTCAGCTACACTCACGTCAATAAACTGCCCGTCCGGCTGCGGCGCATGATCGCCGCCACGCGGGACATGATGTTCGTCACAACCCACACGGAGGCCGAGGCGCTTCTGCTCGAATCGAACCTGATTAAAAAGCTCAAGCCGCGTTACAACGTGCTGTTGCGAGACGACAAATCCTTTCCCTATATTCTTCTGACGGGGGACCACGACTATCCGCTTTTGACAAAGCACCGCGGCGCACAAAAGCGCAAGGGAGATTATTTCGGGCCTTTCGCCGATGCCGGGGCGGTGAACCGGACGCTGATCGCGCTCCAGAAAGCCTTCATGCTGAGGAATTGTTCCGATAGCGTCTTCGCCGGTCGGACGCGCCCGTGTTTGCAATATCAGATCAAACGCTGCACCGCGCCCTGCGTGGGGCTGTGCAGCCGTGAAGACTACGCCGCCCAGCTTCGCCAGGCAAAGGCTTTCCTGACCGGGAAAAGTGTCGCCGTGCAAAAGGAGCTCGCCGCCGCGATGCAAGAGGCCAGCGATGCACGGAACTACGAAACCGCGGCCCGGCTCCGCGACCGGTTGCGGGCGCTCAGCGCCATTCAGGCGCATCAAGACATCAACCTGCCGGATATGGGCGACGCCGACGTGATCGGTTTGTTCCGCGCGGGGGATGTGGCCTGTCTACAGATATTTTTCTTTCGCGCGGGGCAGACTTTCGGGAACCGCGCCTATTTTCCGCGCCACAATCCGGAGGATCCCGATTCCGACATTCTGGCCGCCTTTATCGCGCAATTCTATGAAAACAAACCCGTGCCGGTCCGGATCCTGGTCTCGCACCTTCCGGCGCAACACGCCTTGCTCCAGGAAGCCTACACCACCGAAATTGTCCAGCCAAAGCGCGGCGGGAAAAAACGTCTGCTGGATTTCGTCGTCCGTAACGCGCGGGAGGCGCTGGAGCGGGAAAGCCTGAAACGCGCCGGGGAAAAGCAGAACCTTGCGGCGCTGGCGCGGCTTTTCGCACTGGCCCGGCCGCCTGAACGGATCGAGGTCTACGACAACTCCCACATCGGCGGCACCAACATGGTCGGCGCCATGATCGTCGCGGGGCCGGAGGGGTTCGTCAAAAAAGCCTATCGCAAATTCAATATCCGCACGGCCGGCGCGGCGGACGATTACGGCATGATGC
>JAGRJZ010000103.1 GCA_020442505.1 Alphaproteobacteria bacterium
TCACCTACACGGCTTTTGCGTGCCTTTGGGAAGCTGGTTTGAAATGGGCATCGAACGCGGTACAAACGAGGCGGGTAAAAATTTGAGAAGTCGCCGCCATGCGGACGAAGGTTCCGTCACGGGTGATAATTCCGTCTTGTTCGAATCCCGCCAGTTTCGCCGCAACGGAGGCTTGCGCGGCAGGGGAAAGAACGCCGTAATCGGTTTCGAAGTGGCACATCATCCGCTCGATAATGCCGCGGCGGGTCAGGTCGTCTTGCTCGACCACAATGCCACGCACCGTGGCCAAAGCGCCGTTCTCCACCCGCTCCCGGTGCTTTTTCAGCAGGGGCGTGTTCTGAACGAATCCTTCCGGAAGCTGTGAAATCGCGGTGGTGCCGAAGGCCAGCATAATCTCGGCCGTATCCGTCGTGTAGCCTTGAAAATTTCGATGAAGCGTTCCGTTTTTCTGAGCCCGGAACATGGGGTCGTCGGATTTTGCAAAATGATCGATGCCGATCGGGTGGTAATCGTGGTCTTTCAAGGCATTTGTCAAAATCATAAACTGGCGGTAGCGCGCGACCGGATCCGGCAGATCGTATTGCTCCAACTTTTCCTGATGCTTGGCAAACCACGGAACATGCGCATAGCCGAACACGGCCAGACGTTTCGGCGCAAGAGAAGCCGCCTGTGCCATGGTCCGGCGGATGGTGTCTTCCGTCTGAAGCGGGAGGCCGTACATCAAATCGAAGTT
Organism: Alphaproteobacteria bacterium; assembly: GCA_020442505.1. GTDB lineage: Bacteria > Pseudomonadota > Alphaproteobacteria > Micavibrionales > Micavibrionaceae > JACKJA01. The sequence continues at coordinate 734 of JAGRJZ010000103.1, forward strand.
AATATCATCGATCCCTGCGGCCCGCGCCCATCCGGTCACGTCTCTGACGGTTTCATAAGGCTGAACCCGGTTGATGACTTCCTGCACGGCGGGGTCAAAATCCTGCACGCCGAAGCTGATCCGGTTAACCCCCAAGCTTGCAAGCGCGTCGATTTTGTCCCGGCCGATTGTACGCGGGTCGATTTCAATAGCGATTTCAGCATCGTCCCGGAGGGCAAAACGGGCCCGCAGCCGATCAAAAAGCCGGCGCAGATCATCCGTCGTCAGAAAGGTCGGCGTGCCGCCCCCCCACTGGATATGGCTGACCGGTTGCGCGCGGCCGAGCGTTTCGGCGACCAGATCGATTTCCCCGAGAAGATGCTCGACATAGTCCGCCGCCGGATCGTAGGACGGGATAATCTTCGTGTGACAGCCGCAATAGGCGCACATGGTTTTGCAAAAAGGGATGTGGAGATACAGGGAAACAGGCGTCTCGGGCGTTATGTTGCCAAGCCACGCGGCGTAGTCGGCGGGTCCGACCTCGTCCGAGAAATGATTCGCCGTCGGATAGCTCGTATAGCGCGGAGCCGTGGCATCATATTTCCTGATTAGCCGTTCTATGTCCATAACCCCTTATACAGCGCAGCAGGCCTTTTGGAAAGGGGATATCCGTTTTAGTGGCTCCGTGAGAAAGGAAGGATCAAAATCAACCCCACGCCGTTTCGGTGTTCAGAATCGTAACGGTCGGGGCCTCTGCAGTTAATTCGACATGGCCGATTTGAAAGGCGCTTTCACCCGCTGCCTTGAGGCCTTCAGTCACTTTGTCGGCCGTTTGCGGTGAACAAACCAGCGTCATCCCGATGCCGCAATTCAAAGTCGTCGCCATTTCCGTCGGGGACAAGCCGCCTTTGTTTTTCAGCCATTGGAAGACCGGCGGCAGGTCCCAGCGCGCTGCGTCCAGGACCGCCTTCGTGCCGACGGGCAAGGTCCGGGGGATGTTTTCAATCAGGCCGCCGCCGGTGATATGCGCCATGGCCTTGATCGGGGGGGGTGTTTTCGGGCTCGCGCTCCGGAGGATACCGAGAATCGCCGGCACGTAAATACGGGTCGGCGTCAGAAGCGCCGCGCCCAAGGTCTCTTCCGTGCTCTCGAAGGGCGGCGGCTGATCGTACAGCCCCGCGGCCAACTTGCGAATCAGGGAATAGCCGTTCGAATGCGGCCCGCTCGCGGCCAGCCCTAAAATCACATCGCCGGGCGCGACCGTTTCCCCGGCTATGATTCGTCCGCGCTCGACGGCCCCGACCGTGAATCCGGCCAGGTCGTAGTCCCCCGACGCGTAAAGACCCGGCATTTCGGCCGTCTCCCCGCCGATCAGCGCGCAGCCGGCCATACGGCAGCCTTCGGCGATTCCAGCAATGACGGATTCGGCCGCCGCAGGGTCGATTTTCCCGGTGGCAAAATAATCCAGAAAAAAGAGCGGCTCGGCCCCTTGCACGATCAGATCGTTCACACACATCGCGACCAGATCAATTCCGACTGTGTCGTGCCGACCGGTTTCGATGGCGATCTTGAGCTTCGTGCCGACCCCGTCATTTGCCGCGACCAGAACAGGATCCTCGTAGCCGGCGGGTTTCATGTCGAAGAACGCACCGAATCCGCCCAGCCCCTGCATCACGCCCGGGCGGAAGGTTTTGCGGACATGAGGCTTGATCCGCTCAACGACTTCGGCCCCAGCCGCGATATCCACACCGGCTTGCTTATATGCGTTGTTCTGGGTCATTTACTTTGCATCCTGAGGAAGGAACCTGCTATATATCCGAAAGAGATGAAAAACCGTACAGAAAATCGTTCCTGCATGCGCCCTGTTTATAAGCAATCCGACTTGGGATTCCTAGCTTTTTCTTTTGTCTGCCTGCTGTGTCTGTGGCCAGCCGGGCACGCAACCGCCGAGGATTCGGTCTTTACCGTATCGGGTGTCCATGTCGACGTGACCGCCGAGAATGCCGTGGCCGCCCGTGAAGCGGCGTTTGATCAGGCTCAAAGCAAGGCCTTTGCGGCTCTGGCGGCCCGTTTGTTGCCGGACGACGAAGCGGCCTCTTTGACCCCGCCGGGCACGGATGTCATCTCCGACCTGGTTCAAGATTTCGAGATTACCGAGGAGCGTCTGTCCAGCGTGCGATACGTTGGAACCTATACGTTCCGTTTTAAAAACGACGCTGTACGAAATTATTTTTCCGGCACGGGACTGTCCTATACCGATGTCGAAAGCAAGGCGGTTTTAATCCTGCCTTTTTATCAATGGGGCGACCGGACGATTTTATGGGATGAAAATAATCCGTGGCGACGCACCTGGACACGTTCTTCCCACGGCGACCAAGGGCTGGTTCCCGTGGTCGTTCCAATAGGCGATCTGGCCGACGTGACGGCTTTGGACGGGTCGGACATGCTGGGATACGCTCCGCTTGGGCTGGCCGACATGACCGATCGTTACGGCGCCCGCGAGGCGATTATCGTTCTGGCGACACCCTCCTGGGATCAGACCACCGGGCCCACCTTGGCCAACACGCCCCCCGCGGCGCTGGAGGTGGTTCTGTATCGGACCGATCGTGGCCGGCCGGAAAAAGTTCAGACCCTGCATGTAACGGCGCGGAACGGGGAGGCCGACGATCTCTTTGATAAAGCCGTTCGCTCCGTGCGCAAGGCCCTCCAGAAGGATTGGAAAAGCCGTACGGTCGTGACCGCCGCCGAGGGAAACGATCTAACGGTGCGGGTTCGTTTCCAGTCTATGCGGGAATGGGTCGAAACCCAGAAGGCTTTGCAAAGCGTTCAGGGAATCGGGTCGGTCACGCTTTTGTCTCTGACCCCGCGCGAAGCCCGGATTTCTTTGTCGTTTCGAGGGGATGAAGAGCGTCTACGTCTGGCCCTCGCGCAAGCGGATATGACTCTGACGACACCGAACGTGGCCTTTTCGAATCTGTCGGGCTACGGGGCGTCCCCTCTTGTCTATGATCTTTATTTGAACAAATACGCGCCCGGGCTGGCACAGCCGTAAAAGAGAAGGGTTTGAGACGATGAACAAAACGCGCTTTTCTTATCCGCTGCTGCTTGGCGCCGTTCTAGGCGTTGCCGCCGGGATGTTTTCCCCACCGGTTTTGGCAACAGAAGCCCGCGAGGCGGGCCTGCCGAAAGCGGCGCCCGTTTGCGCCAGCGAGCTACAGGTCAGCCGGCGCGGGGATTTGGAGATGAGCTGCGGCGGTCTCTCGCAAGAGGCCGCCTTGATGCGCGACATCATCACTACGACTCAGGATATCAAGGACAACAGCGCTATGGCCAGCCGCGGCGTGAACGTCGCCGGCGCGGCAGCAGGATTTCTCGTCGGAACGGTCACGGGCGGGCTGGGAATCGCCGCTGCCGGATTTTTGCTGGACGAGGCCGTGGACGACCGGGCCGAGAACGCGGACGCCGTGCAGGACATCGCTGCGCAGCGCCGGATTTTGATGACCGGGATCTTTAACGCGAAGGGTTGCAACGGTCCGATCGAACATGTGATGCACGATCCGGCGGACACGCGGGTTGCTCCGGATGTTCTGGCGTCCGTCTCTCCGGCGGCCGGGGATTCGGACGCTGACCGCATGCATCTGAACGAATAAGGCGACGTTATTTCTAGATTCCTTGTGTTCCCGCGGAGTCCTCCTGGCCGGTCGTCTTTGTTTCCTGAACAACCGGTTGCCGGACGGGGGCTGATCTGATTACGCCGCTGCGGCCTCCCATGCCGGGGGCCGGCATCACAGGCATAGGCGCGGGCGCCGGAGTCTTCGGCCCGGGGGCCGTCGGTGCGGGGCCCGGCGCGGCTGGCGCCGGCGCTTTCGGACGCATGGCGGCCTCGCGTTTTTTCTGGTATCCGGGGTCTTGGATCGTCGCGGCCACGGCCTTGCCGATTCCCTTCAGGGACTCGCCGCCGCTTTCGCACATTTCGGCGAGCTTATCCAGCGTAACGGTGTCGCCTTTCCGGTTGCGGGCGACGATCTGTTTTCCCAGAGTTCGGAGATCGTCCCACTCCGTTCGCTCGCTTTGCTCTTCAAAGGTCTTGCGGGCGAGGCTTTCCGGATCGTCACCGTCTGCTATGGCGTGCTCAAACGTCCGCGCCGAATTTTGCAGAGCCNNCCCCGCGCACCAGCCCATCATTTCCCCGTCGGTCAGACGTTCGTTCTGTTCGTTGGCAAGTCTAATAAAGGGCTCGATGCTGTTGAGTTTCAAGCCTTGCGCAATGACGTCCTCGAACACCTGCCGGCTCAAGCTGTTGTGCAAGGCTTCGTTAAATTTGTCGTCGGCAAAAGCGCTGTATTTTTCCTGTGATTGCAGAGGGGAAGACGGTTTCATGCCCGTTATCTCGGAAACAAGATAAGCGGATGCCCGGACTTGCGTGCTTTCGCTTGTGTTGATGGCCGCGCCCAGTATTTCCTGCTCTTTAAAACCCCGCCAGGCCATGTCTTGGGCGGCTTCGCTAAACATCAACCAGTTTTCGATCGTGCGCTTGTCAAAGGTTCTTCCCACCTGCTGGGCCAGCGAAAGCGCCAGCCCGATTTCCTTGCTGCGCGGCACGGGTTTGCCCTGCCACTCCCGACTGGCGGCAAGCGCCGTTTCAACGGCCAGCGGAAAGGGAAACAGGTCGCCTCTGTGATGTGCGATATCGCTCAGACTTTCCAGCGCCCTTTTCCGCGCAGTTTCCTTGATCGCTTGCATGTCGTTGCGGAACAAGGCCATAAAGGCGCCGAAGGCGTCAGCCTTCAAATTGGCGTGGGAGATCTGAACGGCGTTTCTTTTCCTCACCATCATCGTGCCCCGGTTTTCCGGATCGTTCAGACTTTCGTTCCGATACTGAATGCTGTCCAGCGCATGCCAGACGAGATGCCACGCCTCTCGGCGGACATCTTCCAGCGTTTCGAACTGATCGACGTTCATTGTGCACAAAGACAGGAACATTTCTCGCCGGGAAAGACCGAAAAAGATGGATTTATGGGCAACGGCCGTTCCAAGCAAACAAGAATCGGTCGCATTGCGCGGTTTGGTCAAAAGATGTAGCGCGCTTTGCGCCGCCGGGTGGGTTAGGATCTCATGACTGGTCAGGCTCAGCGCCTCCGTCTGGTGCTCTTCATGGTGCACGACATAGTGAATATGCAGATAACCGTAGCTATCCGCCACCTGACGGGAAACGGCGTCGCATACGGTTCTTACGGAATCAAGAGTCAGTCCCACGAAATTTCTTCCTTTCCACTCACAACCTCCGGGATTATAACAAAGACGGGTTAACAATTTCTCAATGCGTCCGGGGAGGTGTTCGTCCGTAGGCTTTTTGCGAAGGGGATGGACAAATGCCTCCAGATGTGTAGGATTTCCGGGATTTTATTTCTGTACTGTTCAGGCGATAGAGGCGAAAAGAAAAACAATGAGCGAAGCGACAAAAATCATGGCAGGGAAACGCGGGCTGATTATGGGCGTGGCGAACGAGCGCTCGATTGCCTGGGGAATTACCAAGGCCCTGGCCGATCAGGGCGCGGAACTGGCCTTTACCTATCAGGGGGAGGCGCTGGAAAAACGCGTTAAGCCGCTGGCCGAGCGGGTGGGGTCGGACATCGTCCTGCCCTGCGATGTGACCGACGATGCGGGGCTGGATACTGTATTCGACACGCTGAAAAACAAATGGGGCGGGCTGGACTTCGTCGTCCACGCCATTGCCTTTTCCGACAAGAACGAGCTGGACGGACTGTATCTCGATACCACGCGCGAGAATTTCAAACGAACGATGGATATTTCCATCTATTCCTTCACCGCCGTGGCCCAGCGCGCCGCACCGTTGATGAGCGCGGGCGGCTCCATGCTAACCCTGACCTATTACGGGGCGGAGCGCGTCATGCCGCATTACAACGTGATGG
>JAGRJZ010000104.1:0-327 GCA_020442505.1 Alphaproteobacteria bacterium
GGCCATTTGATATAACCAGGCCGGTTTCAGCTTCGCCTCCGCGCCGAAAATTTCGGGATCCGGGTGAAAATGGACGGTCGTGCCCCGGCGGTTATGGACGCTTCCGAGGGATTCAAGCTTCGACGTCGGCAATCCCCGCGCGTAAGATTGACGGTAGAGTTGCTTGTCCCGCGCGACCTCCACCCACATATCGTCCGACAAGGCGTTGACGACCGATATTCCAACCCCGTGCAGCCCGCCAGAGGTCTGATAGACTTTTCCGCTGAACTTTCCGCCGGAGTGCAGCGTCGTCAAAATGACCTCCAGCGCCGATTTCCCCGGATAGCG
>JAGRJZ010000104.1:481-2484 GCA_020442505.1 Alphaproteobacteria bacterium
ATATACATGCCGGGGCGTTTGCGGACAGGCTCGAGACCTTCCAGAACCTCGATGTCGGAAGCCCCGTAGGAATGATTTTTTTCCGGTTGTTTGTTCGCGAACAGGTCTGCCATAAATTTTCCGATTATCTGCGGTTTCGGTTATAATGAGAGAGCAGTGTTTGATAAATAGCCCAAACATGGCGGTTTGCAAAGGATAAACTCGATATGGCCTTCGGACGCGCAATACTTGATAAAGAACGAAGCGTCGGTGTGCGCGGACTTTTTTTGCTACTGGTTTTCTGTTGTGCCGGGTTTGTGCCGGCCGCGCGGGCGCAGGTCCTCGACATCGACCAGATTCCGGATATTCCCCGCTGGACAACCCTGTCGGATGAGGATTTTGTCGCCGGAACGAAGCTTTATGAGGAAAGACCCTATGGCGATCCGCAGCTTGCCTACGAGATTCGCTTGCCGACAGACTGGATCCAGCAGGAAACGCTCGATGAGCAGCCAGCTGCTCCGGAACAGGAAAAAGATAATGATTTTCTGGATCGTCTGTATGTCGGCGAGCCGGAGACGGAGGAGCCGGTTGCTCCGGAGTTAAATCTGAACCGGCGCATTTTGGCCGAAATCGGGCGTTATTACGGTCCGGCCAACCTGGGACTTCGTAGCAGGGTTGAAATCGGGGCGCAGGAGCTCGACTACGATATTACGGCCCGAAACTGGTTTGTGAATTACGTTCTGACGAACGGCTTTACGCTTCAGGGTGTCGATGTGATATCCGACAGCCGCGTGGAAGGGCTATATGTCCGGATCGAGCGGGACGTTACCTATGTCGTGCGCGTGGTTGCCGAAATTAACGGTCAGAAACTGGTGATGGTGTCTTACTACATGCCTTTGGAGTATTGGGAAAAAGAAAAACAATGGCAGGAAAAGATCATCGATTCTTTTCGTCTAAAAAGAACGGAAAAGGTCCAGATAGAAACGCTTGATACCTATTTTTTCCTCGACTACGTCTCGTTTGACTATCCGCTTTCATGGAAGCCTGAGCCGATGCAGATCTATGCGCTGGACGATATGGCGGTGCGTTTAGTCCGAACGGACGGGCTGGGGGCCATAACCGGGGATATCAGCGTCCATTTTTTTGACAAGGACGCCGAGGGTAAGTCGTTGTCCGAAGAGGTCGCATTGCTGAAGGAGGTTCCTGCGAAACGGGGGCTCAAGCTCGGCAAGTTGATCGAAGCACGGCCCGACTACACGTTCGACGAAACGATCTCGTTCGGCCAGGTCGAAGTCTATGGCACCGAAGGGTCCGCCGAGCGAACGGTGACTTATGAGTACTGGGTTGCCGTTCTCGCCGATGACGAGCGCTATTATCTCGTGACCATGCTGACGGTTGGCAGGAATGCGGACTTTTATCCCTGGGCCCGGAATATCGAAGCGTTCGAAGTGGCGCTTCGAACGCTTCGGGAACAAACATAGGAAATCGCGGTGCGATTTGCATCAAGCTGAATAATACATCATGAACTCGATCGGGTGCGGCATGGTCTCATAGGCGATCAGTTCTTCCCTTTTCAAGTCGATATAGGCGGCGATCATATCCGCGGTAAAAACATCGCCTTTTAGAAGGAAGTCGTGATCGGCTTTCAGGGCGTCCAACGATTCCCTCAGGCTGCCGCAAACGGTCGGAACGCCCGCGAGCTCGTCTTCCGGAAGGTCGTAGAGATTTTTGTCCATGGCCTCGCCCGGGTGGATTTTATGCGCGATCCCGTCAAGGCCGGCCATCAGCATCGCCGCAAAGGCCAGATAGGGGTTTGCAGTCGGGTCGGGGAAGCGGATTTCGATCCGTTTGCCCTTCGGAGAATCTGCAAAGGGAATCCGGCAAGAGGCCGACCGGTTTCGCTGGGAATAGGCCAGAAGGACCGGCGCTTCGAAGCCGGGGACGAGGCGCTTATAGCTGTTGGTCGTCGGGTTTGTAAACGCGTTCAGGGCTTTGGCATGTTTGATAATGCCGCCGATATAATA
>JAGRJZ010000105.1 GCA_020442505.1 Alphaproteobacteria bacterium
GGTGATTCTGGACGTTTACGGCTCCGCTCCGGAGCCGGTTCGGGCGGAGACGGAGACTAAGAAAACAAAGACGCCCGTTGCGCCGGAAACCAAAGAAATCTCGTCCGAGACGGTGGAGGCCATCCGCAAGGCTTTGCCCGGGGGCGTGCTGGTCGATCATCTGGGCGCGCCGCCGGTTGCGGCGCATGACGAGCCGACTGCTTCTCCTGCGGAGGCGGAGGAACACCATGAACAGGGCGCTCACGGGGCCGCGCCGCCGGAAACGCCCCTTGCGCGGGCTCTGGCCGAACTGGACCGCCCCGCCGTGATTGTGACGACCCTGACCGAGAGGGCACAGATGGCGGCCTTTCGCCGGGGAGATTTCGTGTGGCTCGTCTTCGACCGGCCGCATATGAACGTCTTTCCGCAGATCGCAGGGGCGGACGCCGCCTCCCGTTTCCCGCCGTTCGAAACCGTCCCGCTTGAGAAAGGCACGGCGTTTCGTCTGCGCTTGCCGGAAGACAGGAAAGAGACCGTCTTACGCGGCGAAGGCGGCGGGCTTGTCTGGCGCCTGGTTATGACGGACAAAGCGCCGGATATCCCTCCGGTCCGGCCGGAGCGGGTCTTCGCAGAGACGGACGACGTTCTGGGCGGGACGCTTGTCTGGCCGATAGCCGGTTCCTCCGGGGTTTTGAGCCTGCGGGATCCGGATGTCGGGGATGAAATCAGGGTCATCACCGTTCCCGATTCCAGCCAGTTTTCGGGACCGATCTATCGTTTTCCGGGGGGGGGCGTTCTGGAATCGCCGGTCGGAATGGCCGTGATTCCCCGCACGGACGAATTGCTGGTCTCCTTGTCGGGGGAGGGCGTTTCCATCGGAAGCCCCGGTGGGCTTGCTCTGTCCCGACCGAAGGATCTGAGCCGCCACGCGATGCGTGCGGATATACAGGACGCGACCCCGCCCGAGTCGCTAGGCTCGGCGCCTACTGATTCTCACGGACACGAGGGAGGGCACGTCCAGGAGAGACGCGCCGTTCCACCCCATCGCTTTAAAAGGATCTTCGACTTTGACCGCTGGATGATGGGGGGGATACAGGCCCTCAACGACAATCAGAATATTCTGCTCTCCGGTATGCCGGCAAAGGACAAAGACGGCATGGTGCAGGATCTTCTGACGCTGGGGAAGATGAACCTGGCCAACGATCGCGGGCAGGAAGCCGTCGGGTTTCTTCGCTACGCGTCGCTGGAAATGCCGGAAATGTTAAAATCGCCTGAATACTTGGCTTTGCGGGGCGGGGCGTTCGCGCTGGCCGGGAAATGCGGCATGGCGCTCCGGGATTTGCAAAGCCCGCTTTTGCAGCCTTATGACGAGCTGGATTACTGGCGGGCTTATACGCTGGCCTGTCTCGAGGACTGGCAGCAAGCCAGCCAGGTCATGCCGTCCGATTTTCGCCTGTTGCTGTCCTACCCGAAGGCGTTGCAGGAGCGTCTCGGCCTGAAACTGGCAGAGATTTCCTTGCGGAACGCGGACGTTCCCGCCGCCGAGGCCATGATTCACTCCCTCCAGGAGGAGCCAGAGACCCTGCGCCCGGCGACTCTTGCCGGGCTGGACTATCTGGAGGGCGAGGCCGAACGGCAAAACGGCGCCTATGACCAGAGCCGCGCGCTGTGGGCGCCGTTGACCACAGGGCCGGACGATCTGTATCGCGCGAAAGCCGGGCTGGCTTTGACGATGCTTGATCTTCAGGAGAAGAAGATCGAAACCAAAGAGGCAATCGACCGTCTGGAGGGGCTGCGTTATGCCTGGCGGGGGGACGAGCTGGAGGTTAAGGTTAATTTCATCCTCGGAAAGCTTTATCTGGAGGATAGGAACTACGTCAAGGGATTCGGGATCTTGCGCGAAGCCGCCGCTATGAGCCCCGGCTCCAACATCGAACATGACGTCACCGATTATATGAAGAAGACGTTTCGTGATTTGTTGCTGGAGGACGAGGACATATCGCCGCTTGACGCGGTCGCTGTGTATGAGGAGTTCACGGAGTTGACCCCCCCGGGGGAGGACGGCAACAAGCTTATACAGAAGCTGGCGGAACGGCTTGTCGACGCGCAGCTTTTCGACCGGGCCGCGGCCTTGCTCCGGCATCAGGTCAATTACCGTCTGAAGGACGGGGAAAAAGCCCGCGTCAACACGCGTTTGGGGGTTGTTTCCCTGCTGGCGGAGCATCCGGAAGACGCCCTGGCCGCTTTTGAGGCGGCCGATTCATGGTATCAGACGCAAGAAGAGGACAGCCCGGAGGCGGCCAGGAAACGTTACGATCTGGCTCTGTTAGAGGCCCGGGCCATATCTCAAATGGGGCGGCCCGAAGAGGCTCTGAACAGCCTGAACCGGTTCGACCCGGACCCGCGGGTCAATCGTCTGAAGGCCGATATCGCCTGGCGCGCCCGTTTGTGGGAGGAAGCCGCGGCCGCATTGCAGGATCTGATTTTGGACGAGGCGCTGGACGTGCGCCGTCCCTTGACCGAGACGCAGGCCAATCTGATCCTTAATCGGGCGGTGGCGCTGAACCTGTCCGGGAATCGGGTCGGCCTTGCCAATATCCGCGAGCGTTATGGCGTACAAATGGCCGACACCCCCCGCGCCAGCCTGTTCGACGTGGTGACGAGACCTCGCAACGTCAGCCTGTTCACGGATAAAAGCGCCATCGACGATCTGGTCGCGGAGGTGGATCTGTTCCAGGATTTCCTTGCGGCCTATAAGCAAGAAGACCCGCAAAGCGAGGAATAAGGCTAATTCTGGGCAACGATGCTGTAATAGCTATACATCGTTACGCCGGAATCCGATACGCAGAGCTGGGGCCAGCCGTTGCACCCGGCGCAATCCGCCGCGTCGAAATCCTCGTTTGTGCCGGTATGAAAGGCGTCATCGATCATCAGGTTGGCAAGCGTCTTGCCCGCGGTCAAAGCCGGGATTGTGGTGCTGCCGGTCAGTTTTTCGTTGATGGACTCGCAGATGGTTTTTCCCAGTTGGTGCGCGACAAGGATGACGTCTTCGGCGCCGCTTTCGGTCCACTCGACGTTGTTGAAGCGACCGATATACCATTTCGCGACCGGGTCGGTCGAGGCCTGGGCAATGGCCTCCGCCGGGATCGCCGGTAGAATCGCAGCCCCCCCGTCAGGGTGAAACAGCTTGTGAATGGAGGAGCCCGTTGAAAAAGCGGGCTCGTCGTCGGGCGTCGTGAAGGTCAGCTCGTCGATCCCGGAGCCGCTGTAGAGCATCATATCGACCGCCTGTTTGATCTGGCTGGACGTCGCGAGGATCTGCCCGGCCAGGATTTCGGTCTTCTCCTGGGAGAGGATTCCCGTCTCCGTCGTATCGGTCTGGCGCGAGAGGACGAAGTTAAGCGCCGCGAACAGCGCCACGACGATCAAGACATAGATAAGCGCGTTTCCGCTTTGGGAGGAGAGATGTTTCATCCCCCCTTTGTAGCACAGATCACCGCAATAAGGCATGGAACATCGTGCCGGATCGTTATAAGATGGGGACAAGTCTGGCTTCTTGCTTTTATGTCCCAAGCGTTTCCTGAAGGAGAAATTTGATGAAAGTCCCCGTCGTTCTTTGCGGTTACAAGCGTTCCCCCTTTCATTTCGCGAATAAAGGCGCGCTGGCGAAGGTGCGTCCGGACGATATGGCCGCCGCGGTCGTCAAATCCCTGGTCGCCGAGACCGGCGTGAAGCCGGAGGACATCGAAGACCTTTTGATGGGCTGCGCGTTTCCGGAAGCCGAGCAAGGGTTCAATATCGGGCGGATCGTGGCGAATCTGGCCGGTCTTCCCGTCAACGTCGCCGGCGCTACGCTGAACCGGTTTTGCGGCTCCTCCATGACGACGGTCCACATGGCGGCCGGGGCGATTCAGATGGGCGCCGGAGACGTGTTCGTCTGCGCCGGGGTCGAATCGATGACCCGTATTCCGATGGGCGGTTTTAACCCGATGCCCAACCCCGCCTTGGGCGCGGTCTATCCGCAGGCTTATATGTCCATGGGGGAGACCGCCGAGAATCTGGCCAAGAAGTATAAGATCCCGCGCGCGGAACAAGAGGCCTTCGCGGTCGAATCGCATCGGCGCGCCGGGGCGGCTCGGGATTCCGGAAAGTTTAAAGACGAGATCGTCCCCATCGGCAGCGTGGAGCAGGACGGAACGATCCGTTCCGAGACCACGGCCGAAGGGCTGGCCGGATTGAAGCCGGCCTTCGACGAAAAAGGCAGTGTGACTGCGGGGACGTCCTCTCCACTGACGGACGGGGCGTCGGCGGTTCTGGTTGCCTCGGAGGCTTACGCCAAAAAGAACAAATTGCCGATTTTGGCGAAAATCAAGGCCGTCGCCGTTTCGGGCTGCGCGGCCGAGATTATGGGGATCGGCCCGGTACCGGCCACGAAGAAGGTTCTGGCGCGGGCGGGAATCGATTTGAAAAAGATCGGGTTGATCGAGCTGAACGAGGCCTTCGCCGCGCAATCTCTGGCCGTTTTGAAGGAAATGAAGATCGAAGATCGTCAGGATATCATCAATATTGACGGCGGGGCGATCGCGCTGGGGCATCCGCTGGGGGCCTCGGGCGCGCGCATCACCGGGAAGCTCGCGACCCTGATGCAGCGGGAGAAAGTCAAATACGGGCTGGCGACCATGTGCATCGGCG
>JAGRJZ010000106.1 GCA_020442505.1 Alphaproteobacteria bacterium
GACGCGATCGTCGAGGGACCGAATTTCGAATACGCGACCGAAACGCGGGAGGAGCTGTTCTACAACAAGGACAAGCTGCTGGAGAACGGGGATATCTGGGAGGCGCAGATCGCCCGGAACCTTGCCGCGGCGGCGAAAATTCCTTAATTAAAACCAGCTCACCGGCAAATGCCAGTACAGGCTTAATACTTCCGTGCCGGGGTTTTTACTGCCGATTCCGGCGTTGGAGATGTGACTGGCGGCGATCCCCAGGCGCTGGCCGTTATCCAGCGCGTAGAGGGCCTCCAGCTGGGAGCGAAACGCGATCACGCTCCCGAGATCCTTGCCGTTTCCGTCTATGTAAAGCCCCCCGCCGATTCCCGGCGCCAGGGTCCAGCGCTCGTTCAGCGTGATGTCGGCCGTAAGCCCGCCAAGACCGTAGATCGCCCCGTCGCTGGTGATTTCGGCCCCGGCCCAGGGCTTCACGACCCAGACCAGCGGGTCGCCCCAGCGATATTCGATTCGGGCGTCCAGCGCGTTCTGATTGTCGCCGGCGTCGAAATAGCCGATCGAAAGACTGAGAAGATCGGATTCGGCCTGTTCTTGCGCCCGGGCGTTCCATGAAAACAGGGGCAAAGCGGAAAAAATCGCCAGAACAAGCGAAAGTGTCGTCCATTTTACAGTCATGAGAAAAAATCCTTGCCGGTTGGGAGGGGCGTTCAAGCCGTATGGCTCTGTCTATGATTTCCGGAAGCATCCGCGAAATCAAGAGCGAAAAAACGGGGATTTTTAACGGCGGGGGATTGCCTGCTCCTTCTGAAAAGCATAGAAAAGAGGGAGAGTTTTTCGAATCGTTCCGATTGGGCCCATCATGATTCCGGCGCTTGCCTTTTATTTTTTCGCGACCATTCTGGTGTGCTCCGCAACGCTGGTTATTTTCGCGCGCAATCCGGTCCACGCGGTCCTGTTTTTGATTTTGGGCTTTTTTAACGCGGCGTGCCTGTTCGTTCTTCTGGGGGCGGAGTTTCTGGCCTTTATCGTCGCAATCGTCTATGTCGGGGCGGTGGCCGTCTTGTTCCTGTTCGTCGTGATGATGCTGGAGATCAGCTTCGACACGGCGCGGGAAAAAGCCCGTCGTTATTTACCCGTGGGGCTTGCCGTCGGTGGGGTTTTACTGGCGGAGCTTATCTTTCTGTTCGCCGGCTGGCACACCGCGCCGGGGGCCGTCGTGAGCGCCGCCAACGTGACGGAGGAAACCGGAGCCTTGACCAATACGGAGATGCTGGGGCGCATTTTGTACACTGAGTATGTCTACCCGTTTCAGCTGGCGGGGCTTATTCTTTTGGTCGCAATGATCGGCGCGATCGTTCTCAGCCTGCGCACGCGCTCTGGCGTCCGGAAACAAAGCGTTGCCGACCAGGTCGCTCGCAAGCGCGAGGACGTCGTCGAAATTGTAAAAGTCACACCGGGGACGGGGGTCTAGCCAGCGGCTGGGGAAGGGAACGATGGAAATCGGCGTTGAAAATTATCTGGTCCTGTCGTCGGTCCTCTTTACGCTGGGGGTGTTCGGGATATTCCTGAATCGCCGGAACGTGATTATTATCCTGATGTGCGTCGAGCTGATGCTGCTCGCGGTGAA
>JAGRJZ010000107.1 GCA_020442505.1 Alphaproteobacteria bacterium
CGTCGAACCCTGCAAGAAGGGCTGGTCGCCTACGACCGCCGTCACGGGTGGCGCGGTCCTCTGGCGCACTGGGATGACATGGAAGACTGGCCCGCGCGTCTGGCCGCCTTTGGGGTTCCCGGTCAGTCGAAAGACTGGCAAAAGGCCGTTGTCCTGACGGTAACCGACAAACAGGCGACGATCGGGTTCGCCGATAAATCCAGAGATACGCTTGCGCTGGAATATTTGAGCTGGGCGCGGCCTCCCCTGAAAAACGGGCTGACGGGCCCGGCGCCCGATTCCGTCCGGTCGGTCCTGAAGCCTGGGGACGTGATCCTGACGGACGAGGTGACGCTTGAAAGCGGTGAAAAGGTGAGGGGCTTGCGACAAATTCCGGCGGTAAACGGCGCGCTGGTGGCGATGGATCCCCATACGGGCCGCGTTCTGGCAATGGAGGGCGGCTGGTCTTACGAACAAAGCGAGTTCAATCGCGCCACCCAGGCTTGGCGGCAGCCGGGATCGGCCTTCAAGCCTTTTGTGTATCTGGCCGCGCTGGACAAGAACTTTACTCCGGCGACGCTGGTATTGGACGCGCCGTTTGTGATCGACCAAGGGCCCGGTCTTCCGAAATGGCGCCCGTCTAACTACACGAACGAATTTTACGGTCCCACGCCCATCCGGGTTGGCATTGAAAAATCCCGTAACCTGATGACGGTGCGCCTGGCGGATTATGTCGGGATGGACACGGTCGCGGCCTATGCCCACACATTCGGCGTTATGGACGACATGCCGCAGTTTTTATCCTACGCGCTGGGATCTGGTGAAACAACTTTGTTGCGTCTGACGACCGGCTACGCACAATTCGTCAACGGCGGCAAGGAAATTACGCCGTCTCTGATAGACCGGATCCAGGACCGCCGCGGGAAAACGGTTTTCAGCCATGATACCCGTGTATGCGAATATTGTGGCGATCGCGTCGCCTGGACCGGGCAAGAGCCGCCGGTTGTTCCCGACAACCGGGCGCAGTTGGCCGATCCACGGCGGGTTTATCAAATCGTCTCGATGCTCGAGGGGGTTGTCGAACGTGGAACCGGTGTGCGGATCAAGGAGCTGGGCCGGCCGCTGGCGGGCAAGACCGGGACGACGAACGAATCCAAAGATGCCTGGTTTATTGGTTTTTCACCCGATCTGGCCGTGGGCGTCTTCGTCGGATTCGACGATCCTCATACGCTGGGAAAAAAAGAAACGGGATCTTCCGTCGCGGTGCCGATCTGGAAAGATTTCATGGAAGAGGCCCTGAAAGACGCGCCGGTGGTTCCCTTCCGCGTTCCGGCGGGGATCCGTCAAGTCCGGATCAATGCGGAGACAGGCGCGCGCGCGGCTCCGGAGGATCGCAAAGTTATATGGGAAGCGTTTCTGGCGGGAACGGAACCGACGGATAAAATGTATATTCTGGACGGCCAGGGCATAACCGTCACGCCGTCTTTGAACGCCTTTACCCAAGACAACACCGTCACAAGCGGTACGGGCGGTTTGTATTAGGCTGACAAAATAAAACAAAGGAATCTACTCTTATGCCTGCTTATCAATATGTCTACGTCATGAACGGTCTGTCCAAAGCCTATGCGGGGGGGAAGAAGGTTTTGGAGAATATCACGCTGAGCTTTCTTCCCGGGGTAAAGATCGGGGTTCTGGGGCCTAACGGCGCGGGGAAGTCGACCTTACTGCGGATTATGGCCGGGGTCGATAAGGACTATACCGGGGAGGCCTGGGCCGCCGAAGGCGCGCGGGTTGGGTACCTGCCACAGGAGCCCGCGCTGGACGAAGACAAGACCGTACAGGAAAACGTGATGGAGGGGCTGGGCCCGATCAGGGCCAAGGTCGACAGGTATAACGAGATCGGCTTGCTGATGGCCGAGCCGGATGCGGATTACGACGCGCTGATGGCCGAAATGGGCGAATTGCAAGAAGAAATAGACGCGGCCGAGGGGTGGGAAATCGACCGGGCCGTTGACATGGCGATGGAGGCGCTTCGGTGTCCACCGGGGGATTTGTCCGTGACCAATCTGTCCGGGGGTGAACGGCGACGTGTAGCGTTGGCCCGCCTGTTGTTGGAAAAGCCGGATCTGTTGCTTTTGGACGAACCGACGAACCATCTGGACGCGGAAAGCGTTGCCTGGCTCCAACGGCATTTATCCGATTATCCGGGGACCGTCGTTATGATTACGCATGACCGGTATTTTCTGGACAACGTGACTGGTTGGATCTTGGAAATCGACCGGGGAGCAGGCATTCCCTACGAAGGCAATTATTCGACCTATCTGGAACAAAAGCGCAAACGGTTGGAACAGGAGGCGCGGGAAGAAAAATCCCGCCAGGCGACTCTGGATCGTGAAATCGAGTGGATTCGTCAATCCCCCAAGGCCCGGCAAGCGAAGTCGAAGGCCCGGATCAACGCCTATGAAGACTTGTTGGCTCAATCCCAAAAACAGGATGCAAAAACCACCCAGATCGTCATCCCGACGCCGGAACGCCTCGGCGACACGGTGATCGCAGCCAAAAACCTTTTCAAGGGTTTCGGAGACCGGTTGTTGATCGAGGATCTGTCCTTTAAGTTGCCGCCCGGGGGAATCGTCGGGGTCATCGGTCCGAACGGCGCCGGGAAATCGACTTTGTTCCGGATGATTACGGGCGGCGAGGCGCCCGATAACGGATCTCTGGAAATCGGGGAAAGCGTACAATTGGGCTATGTCGATCAAAGCCGCGACGCGCTCGATCCGAACAAATCCGTGTGGGAAGAAATCTCCGGCGGGGTTGATTTTCTGAAACTGGGAAAGATAGAGGTGCAATCCCGCGCCTATACGGCCGCGTTTGGCTTCAAGGGATCAACGCAACAGCAAAAAGTCGGCTCCCTGTCGGGCGGGCAAAGAAACCGGGTGCATTTGGCCAAGGTTCTGAAAAGCGGCGCGAACGTGTTGATTCTGGACGAGCCGACGAACGATCTGGATACGGAAACCCTCTCCGCCCTGGAAGAGGCGCTGGAGCGATTCCCGGGCTGCGTGCTGGTAACGTCCCACGATCACGCCTTTCTCGACCGTCTGGCCACGCATATTCTGGCGTTTGAGGGGGACAGCCATGTCGAGTGGTTCGAAGGAAACTACGAAGATTACGAGAAAGACTACAAACGTCGCCATGGCAAGGATGCCGACCAGCCACACCGAATCAAATACAAGCCGCTTAAAAAGGCGGGTTAACGTTTCTTATCATTTTACGAAATTCGCTTGTTGCGTCCGCTTCGTGCTAGAATAGGGTAGCCACGAAGTGGGCAAAACTTTAATAAAATTTTATCTATTCCGCGATATGGTAGAATAGACGAAATGGGTCAGGTGTGAGCGAGCGATACGGTGAATAGAACGCAACGGCTTGATATAAAACCAAAAGAGGTTCTGGGCTATATGCTCCTGCCCCGGGTGATCCCCCGGATCGGGGAGCTGTTCGGCTCGGGATTCGGCTGGGTCGCATATCTTATGGCCTTGGTCTATGGCACGGTTCGCCTTTTGCCTCCAGGCCACCCTTATCTCAATCCCGCCAATCAGGGTCGCTTCGGAATACGGCACGTCATTATCGAAGCTGCGGGGCACTTGATCCTTCGGAGAGAGAATATCGACCAGATCCTGGTGTTCACGGCGCTGCTTTCGGGCATGTTGTTGCTGGTGATTCAGTTCGTTCTGCTTTTGCTGATGCTGCTGACGTCGCCGGCTTTTGCGGCTATTACGCCGTTGCCGTTATTGTTTACGACCCAACACCCGGAATACGATATCGCCTTTGTGTTGATGGATAGCGTTTTCGGGATTCCGGATTTATTCAAATCCTGTATCGCCCAGAAAAGCTGTGGCGGCGGAGGACCTTTTCCGAGCCCCTTTCATACCGGGCTGCACGAGATGTTCCGTTTCTACAGCTTTGCCGTCTTGCTGGTCGCGGTTTTGGTCTTTTTATACTACATCATGGTCGTCGTGGCGGAAACCGCCAATACCGGCCAGCCCTTCGGTCGCCGCTTTGCGACGATCTGGGCGCCGTTGCGGCTCGTGGTTGCACTGGGGTTACTGGTGCCGATCAATCACGGATTAAACTCCGGTCAGTATATCACGCTGTATGCGGCCAAGCTGGGGTCCGGTCTCGCGACGAACGGGTGGGTGGCATTCAACCGTTCCCTGACCGAGGGCGGCGGGGCGAATTCACTGGGGACCGGGGACAACGAGTCCCTGGTTGCCCGGCCGAAAGCGCCGACGACCGGGGATCTGATCGGGTTTATGTCAATCGCGCGCTCTTGCAAAGTGCTTTACGAGCATTATACATCGGACGCGGATAAAGAAGATCCGCCCGGGGTTCCGATCAAGATCGACCCGTATCTGGTCAAAAACCCGCTACAGGCCAAAAAAGTCTCCATCGGGAGCCCGCCCCGCTGGGACGGCGCTGTTCCGGCCAATAATAACAGCGCGCTCGGCTTTTACAATTACGGGGATATTCTTATTCGTTTCGGTCATGACGGCCGCGGGCAAAGCCCGAACGGAAACGACCTTTACCCCTTTGAGAAGGGCGGTGTGAAACCGTTTTGTGGAGATCTGATTATTCACACGACATCGGCCTCCGAAACGCTTGAGGGCGTTCAGGACATTCAGGACTATTATTACAATCTGGTTTTGACCTTGTGGGAAGCCGAATCGGAGATTGATAATTTTGCCCGGCAGGTTTTGAGTCTTATCCAAACAGAAGAAGGACCCGGTGCTGTCAGTATTAGCGGTTATATTGAGAACCGGTTGCCAAGCGATATATTCAAGCAAAATTTAATACGTAAGTACGACACTGCCCTAGCGGCAGAAGTCGCGGAGGGTTACGACAACACTTACGGATCGGACGTCGCCTTTAAGATTCCGGACGCGCTTTTGGACCGCGGCTGGGGCGGCGCGGGAATCTGGTACAACCATATTGCCGAATGGAACGGGGCGTTGTTCGACGCGGTGCGATATGTTCCTAACCCCTCGAAAATGCCTTTTGTCATGGAGAAAGTCTCGGACCAGCGGCGCAAGGCAAACATGAACGGGGTGCCCAGCGATATGTACGAGCCCAGCCTGGCGGGCGGGCAACGGGTGCAGCTGGAGGAATGGGAGGTCAAAATCGCCGGAGCCCTCAATAACGCTTATAAGTACTGGGCGGATGACACTGCCATCATGCCTGCGGTCTCTCCGAAGAGCGGGGGGATTTTCGTCGATACGATTGGCGCGATCTTTGGGATCGACGGGCTTTTTGACATGCGGAAGAACGATAAGATCCATCCTTTGGCCCAGCTGGCCGCCGTGGGTAAAAGCATTATCGACAACGCAATTAACCATTTGATGGTTGGTCTGGGGCTCTCCTTTTTGGGGGGGCTGATGTCGCCTTACGGATATGGCGATGCGATTTCTGCGATCAGCCAGTTTTTTACGTCTTTGACGACGATCGGTCTTGCAATCGGGTTTTTGCTTTATTACATCCTGCCGACTTTGCCGTTTATGTATTTCTTTTTCGCGGTCGGTAGCTGGATCAAAACGATTTTCGAAGCGATGGTGGGCGTGCCTTTGTGGGCTCTGGCGCATTTACGGATCGACGGGGAGGGGCTACCCGGAGAAAGCGCCATGAACGGTTATTTTCTGATTTTTGAGATTTTTATTCGGCCGATCCTGACGATCTTTGGTCTGATCGCCGGGATCGTTATTTTTACCGCGATGGTTAGAACGTTGAACGGCGTGTTCGATATCGTAGTCTCCAATGTTGGTAAATACGGTATCGCGGATAACGAGGACGCCACGGGAACCACCGTTATCGGCGATATGTTCGGTTTCAATCGTGCCGCGGTCGACGAGTTTTTCTACACGATTTTATATGCTCTGATCGTCTATATCATGGCGACGGCTTCTTTTAAGATGATCGACCGGGTCCCGCAAGGGATTCTCCGCTGGATGGGTGCCGGCGTCAGTTCCTTTAGCGACGATCGCGATGATCCAACGGAGAATCTAACGCGCATGGCCGCCTTCGGGGGTGCGTCCGTTGCCGGCCAGGCCGTTAGCGTCTTGTCCCAGGGGGCGAATCTGGGCGGTCAGGGGCTAGCCGGGATTATGGGGCTTGGCCCCGCTAACACGACGAAGGGGCGCCTGGTGCCGGGTAAGGAAGAGTCTCCCGCGCCTAGCGGCGGTGGTTCGCCCGGCATCGGTCGAGCCGGCCAGGCTGCTTTGCCTGGAGGTACTCAGAACCCGTCGCTTCCGGGGGGAGGTGGTTCTTCCTCGGGCGTTGGTCGGAGCGGAAGAAATTCGAGGAATAATCAGAATTAATAATTTAAAAACGATACGGCTAGAAATTTAAAAATAGATTATGTTTGAAACAGTCACAAAAAAGCAGATTGCACGTTATGTGCTCCTTCCGGAGATTCTTCCCCGGATGAACGATCTCTTTTTTTCCGGCTTCGGGTCGATTGCCTTTTTCATGGCTCAAATTCTGCGTGCGACGCGACTATTACCGGCGGGGCATCCTTACCTGAATCCCTCCAATACGGGACGTTTTGGTCTGCGTCATGTGTTTGGGGAGGCCTTCCGGCATTTACGGTTCAGACCGGAGAATATCGATCAGATCCTGGTGCTTTTTGTGTTGATGATCGGTCTGGGGTTGCTTTTGCTCCAGTTATTCTTTGTCGCGGGGGCGCTGTTCATGCAAACGGCCCAAGCCGCGATTCCTGGGAATTTTAGAGACTTCTTCGTCACGGAAAACCCTGATTACGATCTGGCGCTTATTTTGTTGGACCGGGTGTTTGGTTTGCCAGCGAGCGGCGGCGGGAGCGGCGGATTTTTTGAATCATGTGTTCTGAAAAATATTCCCTGTAAGTTTGAGAATATCGCCCAGACCGATTCGGCTTTGCCGATCCATGGCGCAATGCGCCAGCTTCTGCAAATATACAGCATGGGTCTGTTGGTCGTGGCAATGCTGATCTTTGTCTACTACATCATGGCCGTTCTGGCCGAAACCGCGCAGGAAGGGACTCCCTTCGGAAAGCGGTTCAACCATGTTTGGGCGCCGCTGCGGCTTGTGGTAGCGCTGGGGCTTTTGATCCCGGTCGCGAACGGTTTGAACAGTGCGCAATATATCGTTCTTTACGCCGCGAAATGGGGTTCCGCCTTTGCGACGAACGGGTGGCTAACCTTCTCAAGTACCGCGGTGGACGGCGCGAATGGCTATACTGTTCTGGGCAGAACGGACGAATTGGTGGTCGTACCCTCGCCGCCGCCGGCAAATACGCTGGTCGAGTTTTTCACGCTTTATCAGACCTGCCGTTACGCTTACGCCCGCGGTCCGGATATCGCGATCGCATCGTATATCATCAGTGGCGAGGGCATGGCGACCGCCTTCCTTCCGCTTGTCGGGACCTCTTTTGAGGATGCCATGTCGCTGTCCAATGACGGAACGATTGTCGCGCGGTTCGGTGCAGTCAATCCGGAGAATAACACGGAAATCATACCTTATTGCGGGGAGGTCATGTTGCAAACTGCCGCCCCGGGGGATCCGGCCGCGAAAAGAGTACAGGAAGAATATTACGCGATTCTCCAGTGGATGGTTACCGACCCGACATTCGACAAATGGGGCCGAAGCTTCGTGGCTCGTTATACGCCTTTCCCGCCGCATGATCCGAAGGCCCCGCTTCCCTCGCGGGAGGATCTGGTACAGGCTTTGAAGAATTACGAATCGGAAGACATCCCCAATATCGCCGATGCGATCAAGGCGGGCCGTGCCGTTCAGGTCGAGAACGAAAAATGGTATGATGACTTGTCCCGTTTCGGATGGGCGGGCGCCGCGCTGTGGTACAACAAAATCGCTCAGCTAAACGGGAGTTTGATCGGCGCGGCTTACAGCTTGCCGGTCATTCGGCTTTATCCGGACGTTATCGAGCAAGCCCAAAAGGAAACCCAGAAAACCAACGTCGATTCCGGGCCCGAGATCAGCAATTCCTATAATCAGGGAGGGCAGAAAACGCGCCTCCGCACGGCCCGGGACAAAGACATTCTTAACGCTCTTCAGGAGGCCAAAGGCGTTTGGAAAAATATCTATACCGAAGCCAGCCCGAATTTCTTCATTAATGCGATCAAAGCCTTTTTCGGATTGGACGGTCTGTATAATATGCTGAGTAACGAGACGCAGAACATCCATCCCCTGGCGCAGCTTGTCGGCATCGGCAAAAGCCTGGTCGATAGCGCCGTGACGAATCTAGGACGTGCCGCCACGGCTTTCGCCGGGGGAGGGCTTGCTTTTCTTTCTGGAAACAACACCTTGGGCGCCATTGGCGGTTTTGCGATCGCGGGCGGAAAGATCATGAGTACGGTCGCCATGATGGGGTTGTCCGTTGGATTTGTTCTGTTCTATGTTATTCCGTTTCTGCCCTTCCTGTATTTTTTCTTCGCCGTCGGGAACTGGATCAAGGGTATCCTGGAGGCCATGGTGGGCGTGCCTTTGTGGGCGTTGGCGCATATTCGGATCGACGGGAACGGCCTGCCGGGTGATGCCGCTTTGGGTGGCTATTATCTGATTTTCGAGATTTTTCTGCGTCCGATCCTGATCGTCTTCGGTCTTTTGGCCGGGATTTCCATTTTTGCGGCCCAGGTTCGAGTTTTGCACGAAATATGGGGACTGGTTGTCTCAAACGTGTCGGGATTCGACAAGGATGCTGCGGACGCCGCGGCGAACAACCAGATCGGCAGTATACTCTTCTATCGAGGGGTCGTGGACCAGTTTTTCTACACCGTGATTTACGCGATCGTGGTCTACATGCTGGGCATGTCTTCGTTCAAACTTGTGGATCTTATTCCGAACAAGCTTCTCCGCTGGATGGGCAACGATCCCGGCGCGTTCAGCGATCAGGCCGAGGATATCAATCTGGTCGGCAGTTCCCTGGCGGGGAGCGCCACGATTGCAAACAATCTGGGCGGCGGTCTGAGCAGCCTGGGGCAGGGGATCGGAGGGCTGAAACAGACCGCAGACAGGAACGCGGCCGCCGCCAAACAGGAATAACGCAGCGAAAGAAAAACGGTGCAGATGAAGCCGGGAACCGCAAAGATCTTACGTTACGCCTTGTTGCCGGAGCTATTGCCCCGGATCCGCGCGCTGGCCTTTTCTGGGCTCGGGCCGCTGGCTTTTTTCGTTGCTTACGTCTATTACGCCGCCCGTCTTTTGCCCTCCGGTCACCCGTATCTCAACCCCACAAACGGGGGCCGTTTCGGGGTTTTGCACGTTGTTTGGGAGGCGCGCCAGAATCTTTTTTTTCGCTGGAAGAACGTCGACCAGATCATCCTCTTTTTTATGATTCCGGCCGGATTGTTGATCTTCTTGATCCAGCTGGCGCTGCTGGGCCTCGCCCTGTTTATATCGACGGCCGACGCGATGACGCTTGCAGATTTAGGCCGATTTTTAAAAACCCCGGACCCGCACGACGATATCGCTTTTATGCTTTTAGACGGGACGTTCGGGATCGAGCGCGCTACCGCGACCGGCTATTTATTTGGCTCGAAAGTCGCAACGGAAAACGCCTGGGGGACATGGCCGACTCCTTTTCACGAGGCGCTGCACGAAATGTTCGGTTTTTATTCCACCGGGTTGTTCTTCGTAGCGATTACGATCATGGTCTATTTTACCATCACGATCATTGCCGAGACAGCCCATTCCGGAACGCCCTTCGGTCAGCGATTCGAACGGGCATGGGTGCCGTTGCGTTTGATCGTGGCCGTATCGCTTCTGGTTCCGCTTTCTTCGGGGTTAAACGGCGGGCAACTGATCACGCTTTACATTGCCAAGGGCGGGTCCGGACTGGCAACGAACGGGTGGAATATTTTCACGGACGAAATCACCGGCGGGACCTTGTTGGGAGACCCGAAAGACTTCGTGACGACCCCTTCCGCGCCGCAGATATCGAACCTGATGGAGATCGTCTTTATCGCGCGGACCTGTTCTTATCTTGAAAAATATGTTCACGGACGAGAGGTTAAACCCTATCTGGTTTTTCAAAACAAGGCGAAAAAGAATTATTTTACGACCGATCTGAACGCCGCTCTGGCTTTTTCCGAGGACGGCGACGTGATGATTCGCTTCGGAGAATATGACGCGGCTTACGCTCAATATCCCAGCAGCGTGCGGCCCGTTTGCGGAGAAGTGACGATCCATCCGGTCGACCTCAGCACGCCGGGAGCGCTTGCGATCCAGAACGATTATTACAATCTGGTGGGGGCGCTGTGGGACAATTTTTTCATGGATATTTTGGCAGAAACCATCGCGGAACGGGTGACCCCGACGATCAATCGCTCTCGCTGGAGCGACTGGTACGACGATTTCGATTTCAGTGGCGAAATGGAAAGCATGGTCAAATACTATTACGACCCGGCGAACGATGACAGTCTACCGGCCATGATCAAGCGGGCTGTGGAGGAGCAAATCGGTTCTCCCCGCTGGGCGTCGGTCGGATCGGCGACGTGGAACGAGGCCTTTAAAAAATACGGCTGGGCCGGGGCGGGGCTGTGGTACAACCAGATCGCCGAGCTGAACGGGAGTCTGATCGGCGCGGTAAGAACCGTTCCCGACGTCTCTCTTTATCCGGAGGTCATGGAACATGTCCGGCAGCAAAACCGTCTGGCGGCCCGCTCCGTGAGCGGTACCGATAGCTTCCAGCCGGTCTTGCCGGGCGGTCGGTCGATAGAGTTCGCGCAGCCGGGGGACGAATATATCGCCCTCGGGCTTTATTACGCGCAAAGCTTCTGGATCGATAAACATGCGGAATCGACAGGAAATGTCTTCACGGATACGACGCGCCTGTTGTTCGACATGGACGGGTTGAGCGCTTTATTCGGTCTGGAGGGGCTTTTCAATATGACCCGCAACCCCCATACGCACCCGCTGGCGCAATTGACCGGGATCGGGGCAAGCCTTGTCCAGAACGCGGTTTCAAAGCTTCTGTATTCCATGGGCGCCGGGGTGACGGGCAAGGTTCTGGGGGTTATCAAGTGGGAACGCGCCGGAAAACTGGCGACCGCGGCCAGCCAGTTTTTCCTGTCCATTGCGACGATGGGGCTTCTGATCGGGTGTGTCCTGTACTACGTCTTGCCTTTCTTGCCGTTCTTGTATTTCTTCTTCGCTGTCGGAAAATGGCTCAAAACGATTTTCGAGGCCATGGTAGGCCTCCCGCTTTGGGCGTTGGCGCATATTCGGATCGACGGGAAGGGCTTGCCAGGCCCCGTTGCGATGAGCGGCTATTATTTGATTCTCGAGATCTTTCTCCGTCCGATTTTGATCGTGATCGGCCTTCTGGGTGGGATTTCGATTTTTGCCGCCCAGGTCTTTATCCTCAACGACATCTGGGCGTTAGTTGTTTCAAATCTGAGCGGATACGACCAGAGCTCTCTGGGCATGGTGGAAAAGGAGCTTCTCGACGGACAGGATCCGCGGGGGTCCCTCCTGTACATGCGCGGGGCCGTGGATACCCTCTTTTTCACGGTTCTTTATGCCATCGTGGTCTATATGATCGGCATGTCTTCATTCAAGCTCGTCGATCTGGTCCCCAACAAGATCATGCGTTGGCTTGGCACCGGGGTTTCAACTTTCGCCGAACAGGCCGAAGATCCGGCGCAGGCTCTGATCGGCCGGATCTACAGCGGATCAAGCCTCGCGCTCGGTCAGATAAGCGGGGCTTATGCAGGGATTTTGCTGAGAAATTAAGTAAGAGACTTATGCTAACACGTTTCCGTAATCCAGCCGCCCCCCAGCACGCGGTCCTGTTCGTAGCACACGGCGGCCTGCCCCGGCGCGATCCCGTATTGCGGCGTTTCAAGCCGGATGACGGTATCGCCTCGATCATCGCGTAATAACAATGCAGGAACGGGATCCATGACCGAACGAAATTTCACGCCGACAGGCCGCGACATGCTGGAGGAGGTACTTTCTGGAAACAGCCAGTTGCAATCCGTCAAGAGCAGCGTATCGCGCGCGAGGGCTTCCTTAGGGCCGACGACAACCCGGTTTTCGGCAGCGTCGATCCGGATCACGTAAAGCGGATCGTTGTTTTCCGTTACCCCGCCGCCGATCCCCAGCCCCCTCCGCTGGCCGATTGTGTAGCCGATCGTTCCGCTATGGGTGCCGACGACTCGCCCGTCACGATGGACGATCGGCCCGGGCTTGCCGGCCTCCGGCGCGTGTTTCTTCACGACGGTCCGGTAGTCGCCGTTCGGGACGAAGCAGATATCCTGAGAATCCGGTTTTGTGGCGTTCCGCAATCCCAGACGTTCAGCGTGGCGGCGGGTGACGTCCTTTGGCCAGCCGCCGAGAGGAAAGCGCAGGAAGTCAAGTTGTTCCTGGGTCGTAGCGAATAGAAAGTAGCTCTGGTCCTTTCCGGCATCCATGGCACGGTAAAGCGCGGCACGCCCGGTCTCGGGAGCAATTTCCCGCTGAATGTAATGACCTGTGGCCATGCAATCCGCCTCCAGATCCCGCGCGGTGGCCAGCAGATCCCGAAACTTCACCGTCTGGTTGCAACGGACGCATGGAATGGGGGTTTCCCCCCGTAGATAATGCGCGACGAAATCGTCGATCACGTTCTCCCGGAAACGGCTCTCGTAATCGAGGACGTAGTGAGGAAACCCGGCTTCCTCGGCCACCCGGCGCGCGTCGTAGATGTCCTGGCCGGCGCAGCAGGCACCCTTTTTAGCGAGCGCCGTGCCATGGTCGTAAAGCTGGAGCGTCACGCCGACAACATCGTAGCCTTCCTCGTGCAACAGAGCCGCGGTGACCGAGGAATCAACCCCGCCCGACATGGCGACCACGACACGCGTGTCTTCCGGCTTTTTATCAAATCCCAGGGAATTCATGGCCCGGGACTATAGGTCCTTCGTTTATGAAAGGCAAGTTTGATGAAAATCTCCTGCGCCGTGGCTTGCTTTTTACGTGGTTTTTTCCTATGGTCCCGACATTCGTTTTTGTTTCGAATCGTCCCGTTTGAAGGAAGGAAAAGACCATGGAGCGTCGTTTTTTGTCTGTTTTGCTGGCCGGAACCATCATGCTGAGCGGCGCATCCGTCCGGGCCGAGATCAATCTGGCCGAGGAGCCCGTCCAGCCTGTTCCGGCGGCGCCCGTGTTGGACAGGGACAAGGTCAAGCTGGGCGAGCGTGTCTTCTTTGACGTGCGGCTGTCGGCGAACAAGGTTTTATCTTGTGCGACGTGCCACAATCCGCAAACAGGCGGGACGATTCCGGGCGTGACGACCTCCGTTCCCGGGGCCAGCGGGGTTACGGTTTCTATTAATATCCCAACGGTTTTGAACAGCGGCGCGAACGAAACGCAATTCTGGAACGGTCGTTCCCCGGATCTGGAGGATCAGGTCGGCGGGCCGCTGGAAAACCCAGACGAAATGGGGGCGAAATGGGCGGATGTTCTGGCCATGATGGCGGGCGACGAGGCTTATCAGACCGCCTTCGACGCAGTGTATGGCGGGATCACGGAAGAAGCCGTGCGCGACGCGGTGGCGACCTATGAACGCTCTTTGACGACTCACGACGCGCCGTTCGACCGTTATCTGCAGGGCGACGAGACGGCCGTGTCGGACCAGGTCAAGCGCGGCTATGATGTCTTTAAGGAAATCGGCTGTACGACTTGCCACACCGGCAGCAATGTCGGCGGGACCATGTTCATGGCGATGAGCGAGGATTACTTCGCCGATCGGGGAACGGAGATTTTGGAGACCGACCTGGGCCGTATGGCCGTGACCCACGACGAAGCCGACAAGCACGTTTTTCGGGTGCCGCCCTTGCGCAACGTTGCCGTCACGCCGCCTTATCTGCACGACGGACAGGCCGAAACCCTGGAAGAAGCCGTCGAGATCATGGCTAAATACCAGCTCGGTATGGCGGAGGGCGAATTATCCCCCGCGGACCGGGACGCGATTGTCGCCTTTCTCAAAAGCCTAAATGGAAAACTCGCGGAATAGGGGTTTTTGTGTTTGGTTTCCTGAAACAAAAAAAGAAGGCCGGCAAGACGGATACAAAACCCTCTCGAGAGGATCTGATCGCGCAGGCAAAGGCCAATGCTGCTGCCGCACGCGAGGCTATCGGGGAAGAAACGCTCGACAAGATCGCGGCCGCCATGCGCCGCAAACAGGAATCCGACCTGGAAAAAGCCAAAACGAAGATTCGTGCCATGGATCAGGACAAAGTCGCCGATGCCGTCCGTCTGTGGCTGGATGAAAAGTAGTCGTCTTGTTGTTGTCTTGATTCGTTTTTGTCACGCCCAATGCAGCGCATCGTAGTGGATGAAGGCGGGTTTGCGGGCCTGACCCAGGTGGCCGCGCAAGCTTTCTGCGCCGTATCGAGCTTGGCCGTGGCCGAGGCGTTCGCCTGTCTCGTTCCGGATCTCGACGATATCCCCTTTTTCGAAGGTTCCGGAGATCGCCGTAATGCCGACAGGCAGGATGCTGAGCGCCTTGTTTGTCGTGTGCAGGGTTTCCACAAGGCAATCGTTGATGGTGACCGCGCCGCGGGGTTCCTCCAGATGAACCGCCAGCCAGCGTTTTTTCGCCGCCGGTTTTTTATGTGGGACGATCCGGGTTCCCAGACCGACGGTGTTGGCGATCAGGCGGGGCAGAATCTCAGTATCCCGCGCGCGCGCGATCTGGACCGTGATTCCGATCCGTGCCATTTTGCGCGCGATTTCCATCTTTGAAAACATGCCGCCCCGTCCCCCGGCGCTCGTCTGTCGGCCGATCCGGGGCCAGTTTTCGGCCGGGTCGATGATCCGGAGAGGCTGGGGCGTCCGGCCTTCATCCGCGGGGGCGTACACTCCGTCCACGTTGGTTAGCATAATCAGCCTGTCCGCGTTGATTTGCGCTGCGATGAGCGAGGCAAGCTGGTCATTATCCGTAAAGACGAGTTCTTCGACCGAGACCGCGTCGTTTTCATTGACGATGGGCAGAATGTCGGGGCGTTGCAACAGTTCTTCCAACAGGCGCGCGACGTTGACGAAATGGCGTCGCTGGCGAAAATCGTGCCGGGTCATCAGGAGCTGCGCGGCGTGCATACCATGGGCGCAGAGCGCTTCGTCATAGGTATGGATCAGATGCGCCTGACCGACGCTGGCCAGAACCTGCCGCTCCAGAATTCTGTCGGCCGCACAGAAGGCTCGTCCCTGTTTTCGTTCTTGCCAAAGCCCGCGTCCGGCGCCCACGGCACCAGAGCTGACCAGAACAATCGCGTGGCCCTGGGATCTCAGAGCGGCTATTTGATCCACGATGTTCGTTACCATCGCCTTGTCCAGCGTCCGCTCATCTGTGAGCAGGGATTGAGTCCCGATTTTAACGACGATCCGCATTTATTTTTTCGCCAGCTTTAACGCGACGAACCGCACGTCGCCGTCCCTGTCAACGAGAAGAAGAAGCGAGGAGCGCCCCGATTTTTCGGCCTTACGGATGATTTCACCGGCGGCGACCGGAGTCGTCACGGCTTTCTGGTTTATTTCCAGGATGACATCCCCCGGCAGAAGGCCCTTTTCCGCGGCTTCGGATTGAGGATCGATTTTCAAGATCAGAACACCTTCGACTGTTTTGGAAATGTCGTATTCCGCACGGGCCGAGTCCGACAAAGTGCCCAGGGTCATGCCGACCTGTTCGATCGTGAGCCCCGTTTCGCTTTCGGTTTTTCGGGCGGCGGCGTCCAGCAACCCGGACTCCTCGGCTTTTTCAAGTTCGCCGATGGTAACAGTGGCCTGGGCTTTTTTGCCGTTGCGCCAGTATTCTACGCGGGCCTCTTTGCCGATCGGGGTTTCCGCCACGATCCGGGGCAGGGTCCGCATTTCGCTAATCGTCTGAGCGTCGAAGGATAGAATAATATCGCCAGCCACCAGTCCCGCTTTGTCGGCCGGACCGTCCTTGGTCACGCTGGCGATGAGTGCGCCTTGGGATTCGGTCAGGCCGAGGCTGTCGGCGATTTCATCCGTGACGGCTTGAATCCGAACACCCATCCAGCCCCGGCGCGTATGGCCGAAAGAGATCAGCTGGCGAATGACGGGCTCCGCGAGGCTTGAAGGAATCGCAAAACCGATTCCGACAGATCCGCCGGAGGGCGAGTAAATCGCGGTGTTGATCCCGATGACTTCGCCGGCCAAATTAAACATCGGGCCCCCCGAGTTGCCGCGGTTGATGGAGGCGTCCGTCTGGATGAAATCGTCGTAAGGGCCCGCATGGATATTGCGCTGGCGGGCCGAAACAATGCCTGCCGTGACCGTTCCGCCCAGACCGAACGGGTTGCCGATGGCCAGAACCCAGTCCCCCACGCGCAGGTGATCGCTGTTGCCGAAGGGAACCGCGGGCAAAGGCGTATCCGTTTCAACCTGCAGGACGGCGATATCGGTTTTTTCGTCCCGGCCGACGAGCGTGGCTTCCCGTGTCGAATCGTCCGAAAACGTCACACGGACTTCGTCGGCGTCTTCGATGACGTGGTTGTTTGTGACGATATAGCCGTTTGTCCCGTCGATAATGAAGCCCGAACCAAGCGAGGTCGGGGGTGTTGCGGGCATCCCGTTCGGGCCGCCATGACGATCCATGAAGTCTTCGAAAAAATCCTCGAACGGCGAGCCGGGCGGAAAGTGCGGCATGTCGGGAAGATTCTCGAGTGCTTCGGTTTTTTGGGTCGAAGAAATATTCACCACCGCCGGCGACAAAGAGGCGGCCAGATCCGCGAAGCTCTCGGGGGCATGGGTCCCCGGCGCTGTGACCGCTGGCACGGAGGTGGGTGTTTCAGGAAGCTCTTCCGCTTGGAGCGGCGCGGAGGCAAGGACAAGACAAACCGAAAAAAGAGCGAGAGCAAAACGCATGGGGGAACCTCCTGATGGTCTATGAGGAGGTAATCTAGGACCATCAACCGCGCGGGTCAACCGGTTCGCTTACTCCCCCCTGAAATGTTTGAAAAAGGCGCTGTCGGGGGATAGGATGAGTCGTGTTTCCGGATCCGCCAGCGTGTTTTTATAGGCCTCCATGGAGCGTGTGAAGCCGTAAAAATCCTTGTCCTTGTTAAAAGCATCGGCATAGGTCTTGATCGCGATCTTGTCGCCTTCCCCGCGGACGATCTGGGCGTCCCGCTCGGCTTCGGCCAGAAGGACGGAGCGTTCCTTCTCGGCCGTCGATCGAATTTCAAGCGCGTGTTCTTCCCCTTCGGAGCGAGTTTCGGTCGCACGTTTGCTGAAATCCGAGATCATCCGATTGACAGTGCGTTCCTCCGACTTCGGGGTCAGGTCCGTGCGGACAATCCGGACGTCCACCAGCTCGATACCCATCTGGTCGTTTGTGATGGTGCGGTTCACCCGGGTGCGGATATCTTCCATGATGTGTGCACGTTTGTCAGACAAGAGTCCTTGCAACGTTGTGTTCCCCAGCACGTCCCGCGTGGCGCCGTTCATAATGTTTTCCAGGTTTTGATTCGCGCGTTGCACGGTCTGAAACGTTTTCAAAAACATCAACGGATCGGTGATTTTATACCGGGCGAAGGTGTCGACGATGATCGGTTCGCTGCTAACATCCGTCAGCAACGCATCGTCATTTTTGGGGTCGTCTTCCTTGGGTGACTGAGCCGCTGAGAGCACCATTTGCTCGGGCTCTGGATCGACCGACAAGACCCGCCGGTCAAAGCGACGGACCTCTTGAACCAGCGGTATCTTCCAGTGTAGCCCCGGTTCCTTGACCGTGCCGACCGGCTTTCCGAGTTGCAGGACAAGGGCCTGCTGGCGTTGATCGACAACAAAAAGGGACTGGCTGGCGCCGACAATGACAACGGCCAACAAGATCAGGGCGATACCGTAGAAAAGTTTCATAACGTTACGAGTCCTCTTCGTTGTTTTTTCTGTTTTAGCGCGAATAACGGCAAATGCCCACGACTTTTTGGATTGTCCGGGCAGGATTGCGGGTCAACTTTTCCACACGCGTGCGAGAATATGATCGACATGCCTCGTATAGGCCGACAGATCGAACAGGCTTTCCAACGCTGCGTCCGTCAAGGCAGATGTGACGGATTCGTCTTCCCTCAGAAACGCTAAAAGCGGCCGTGCGCCTTTGGCTTCCCACACTTTCATCGCGTTTCTTTGTACGATGCGGTAGGCGTCTTCGCGGCTAATCCCCGCTTGCGTGAGGGCCAGAAGGACCTTCTGGGAAAAAACCAGACCGCCCATCTGTTCCAGATTGGTTTTCATGGTCTCCGGGTAGACAATCAGATTTTCGACCAAATTCGTCATCCGCGCCAGGGCGTAGTCCAGCGTGACCGTCGCATCCGGGGCGATCACCCGCTCGACGGCGGAGTGCGAAATATCTCGTTCATGCCATAGCGCGACGTTCTCCATCGCGGGGGTGACCGCCATACGTACGACACGGGCCTGGCCGGTCAGGTTTTCGCTGCCGATGGGATTGCGTTTATGTGGCATCGCGGAGGAGCCCTTTTGTTTTTCCGAGAAATATTCCTCGGCCTCCCGGACTTCGGTGCGTTGCAGATGGCGAATTTCGACGGCCAGATTTTCGATGCTCGAGGCGATGACCCCCAGCGTGGCGAAGAACATTGCATGTCTGTCGCGAGGGATGACTTGCGTGGAATGCGGCTCCGGCGTTAAGCCGAGTTTTTCCGCTACGTATTCCTCCACCGCCGGGTCAAGCGTGGCGTAAGTTCCTACCGCTCCGGACAGGGCGCAGGTCGCGATTTCCTTCCGGGCGGCCTCCAGGCGCCCTTGTCCGCGTTTGAAGGCGGCGTAATGCCCGGCCAGTTTCAGGCCGAAGGTTGTCGGCTCGGCGTGGATGCCGTGGCTGCGTCCGATGCATATCGTGTCTTTATGTTCGATGCTGCGTTTTTTGAGGGCCGCCAAAAGCGCGTCTAAATCCGCCAACAAGATGTCGGCCGTCTGAGTCATCTGGACCGCCAGCGCGGTGTCGAGAACGTCTGAGGAGGTCATACCCTGATGCACGTAGCGGGATATTTCAGGATCGTCGATATGCTCTGCGACCGATGTCAGAAAGGCGATGACGTCATGCTTGACCTCGCGCTCGATCTCGTCGAT
>JAGRJZ010000108.1:0-1014 GCA_020442505.1 Alphaproteobacteria bacterium
GACTTCTCGGAAGACACCTACCGCACCCTGACTGCCGTGGATAGCGCCGTGATGGTCATCGACTGCGCCAAGGGAATTGAGGCGCAGACTTTAAAGCTGTTCGAGGTGTGCCGTCTGCGCGATATGCCGATTATCACCTTTATCAATAAAATGGACCGCGACGGCCAGGATCCATTCGATTTGCTGGACGAGATCGAGCAAAAGCTCGCGCTCGACGTGACGCCCGCCAGCTGGCCCATCGGCATGGGACGGGAATTCAAGGGCTGTTACGACCTACTGAACGATCAATTGATTTTATTCGAGCGGTCGAAGGGGGAAGCTCTGGCCGATGGCGTGCAATGTTCCGGCCTTGGCGACCCGAAGCTTGACGACTTGCTGCCCGCGCATCTGGTCGAAAAATTGCGCGAAGATGTCGAAATGGTGCGCGGTTTGTGCAAACCGTTCGATCGACAATCTTATCTGGAGGGGCATTTAACCCCCGTTTATTTCGGTTCCGCGATCAACAATTTCGGTGTGAATGAATTACTCCAAGGGATCGGCGTGTTTGCCCCGCAGCCCCAGACTCAAAAGGCAGAAGAGAGGGAGGTTTATCCTGAAGAAACAAAGGTTTCTGCCTTTATATTTAAAATTCAGGCGAATATGGATCCAAAGCACCGCGACCGTATCGCCTTTGCGCGTGTGTGCAGCGGGAAATTCAAAAAAGGAATGAAGTTAAAGCACGGTCGATCCGGCAAGGTCCTGACGATGCACAACCCGCAAATGTTTCTGGCGCAGGATCGCGAAACGGCTGAGGAAGCGTGGCCGGGCGATATTCTGGGCATTCCCAATCACGGGAATCTGCGGATCGGCGACGCGCTGGTGGAGGGAGGCGAAGATCTGCATTTTACAGGTATCCCGAGCTTTGCGCCGGAATATCTGCAACGCTGTCGGCCGGAGGACCCTATGAAGGCCAAACATCTGGAGGCTGCGCTGACGCAATTGGCCGAAGAGGGCGCCGCCCGGGTCTTCAAGCCG
>JAGRJZ010000108.1:1047-1711 GCA_020442505.1 Alphaproteobacteria bacterium
GTGCTGGCCGACCGGATCAGGACGGAATATGAAATCCCGGTCAAATTCGAGCAAGCCGCGCTCTATACGGCCCGGTGGCTTTCCAGCGACGATCCGAAAGCGTTGAAAGGCTTTCTCGACGCGAACCGCACCGCCATCGGCCACGACCATGACGGCGACCCGGTGTTTCTGGCCCGCAACGCCTGGCACCTTGGGGATGCGGAGGAAAAGGGGGGTGACGTACGATTTCAGGCAGTGAAGTGACGTCGTGAGGGAGAGGTGTTATGATTCTAGTTCAAATTGCGAAGTCCGTAGATTCACATTCCAAGCGCAACGGTTTCTGACAAATCGTTTATAAACGCAGTGAGCGGAGATTGAAAACCGAGACCACGCTACCAGGCACAGTCGGGATAGGGCGTTAAATTGATTCATAGTTTCAGATTCTTCAACAGCCATTGAGGAGTCAGAAATGATCAAAATCTTTACACAGACCTTACCGTATCCGCCTCAAAGGCAATCTGACCTTGCAGCATGATGAGTAAGAAAATTTTCGGGAAGCTTCCTCACCAGTCTCTTTGATGTGGACAAAGCCTAACAAAACCGATAAAAGGGCCTCTCGCGGGGCTGTACGTACGTGTTTCGTTCATGCCCGTTATGCGCTGCGGGTGTGGCGGAACTGGTAGAC
>JAGRJZ010000108.1:1739-3166 GCA_020442505.1 Alphaproteobacteria bacterium
GTTCAAGTCCCTTCACCCGCACCAGCCTTCGCACTTCGTGCTGTGGCTGGCTTGTGCCGACGGAAAAATAAATTAGCTAAACCAGGGAATAAAGAAAATCATGCAAGTCAACGTAATAAAACAAGAAGGTCTGGATTTTATCTGTGATGTTACCGTCACGGCCGCCGAGATTCAAAAACAGACAGACGCCAAGCTGACGGAATATTGCAAAACGATGAGCATGCCCGGGTTCCGAAAAGGAAAGGTCCCGCTCAACATCGCGCGCCAACGCTACGGCAAGGCGGTTCTGGGCGAGGTGCTGGAGCTGGCGGTCAACGAGAATACAGAAAAAGTTTTGAAAGACAAAAATTTACGCCCAGCCCTTCAGCCAAAAATAGAGGTTAAGGAGTTCGACGATGGCAAAGACCTGATCTATACGATGACGGTCGAAACCCTTCCGGCGATTACCGTGATGGATCTGAAAACTCTGAAGCTAGAAAAGCCGGTGGCCAAGGCCGAAGAAACCGCCATCGACGAATCGCTCGCGCGGATCGCCGCTTATCGTAAGGACAGCCAGCCCATCGCGGACAAACGTGGTGCGAAGAACGGTGACATTCTGGTGATCGACTTCCACGGGCGCACAGCGAAGGATAACAAAGAGCATCCCGGCATGCACAGCCACGGCCATCATCTGGAACTGGGCAGCGGGCAATTCATTCCGGGCTTCGAAGAACAATTGCTCGGTAAGAAGGCCGGTGAAAAAGTCGAAATAAAAGTCACCTTCCCCGAAGAGTACCACGCCGCGGAACTGGCAGGGCAAGAGGCGATCTTCGACGTCGATATCGAAGAGATCCGGGAATCCAAACCCGTTGAGATCGACAACGATTTTGCCAAATCGCTGGGGATGGACGATGTGAAAGCCCTGCGCAAGGCCGTAGAGGAACAGATTCAGGCTGAATACGATAATGTCAGCCGGATGAAGGTCAAGCGCGCCCTTCTGGACGCCCTGGACGACGCGCATGAATTTCCGATTCCGGCCGGTATGCTGGATCTGGAGCTGAAAAGCGTCCGCCAGCAAATCGCCATGGAACGTCAGGAAGACGTCGAAGACGGCGAGTTGAAACTCTCCAAGGAGGAAGAGGAAGAACTGGAAGCCATCGCCGGGCGTCGCGTACGGTTGGGTATCATCCTGTCCGAAATCGGGACGGCCAACAATATCGCCGTGAACGATCAGGAATTGCAACGCGCGGTATTTGAGGAAGCACGCAAATTCCCGGGCCAGGAAGCCCAGGTTTTCGAATATTTCCGGAGCAACCGGGAAGCGTTGGAATCGCTCCGCGCCCCTGTCTTCGAGGATAAAGTGGTCGATTTCATCCTGGAGCTGGCTGATGTTGCGGAGAAATCCGTCTCCATTGGCGTGTTGACCGCCGAGGAAGAAGAAGCGCCGT
>JAGRJZ010000109.1 GCA_020442505.1 Alphaproteobacteria bacterium
CCACCCCGGCATGCGCGCCGCGCCGTCCTACGAGGTGGACGCCCCCATCGCCATGACGGACGGCTACACCGCCGATTTCACGCAAAGCCAGGCCAGCGTTACGTCCGTCCATGAAAACAACGCCGATCATGGCCGCGTGGACATCGCTTATTTCTCCGGCCTGACTTCCGGCCGGTTTCATATCCGGCGGGGAATGGGTGGAACCATTTTAGCGAGTGCGGAATTGTGAAACAATTCCCCATGATTGGACATTTCGGAAAAATGTACGGTTAGTTTGTAGAGGAATACCGAACCCCTTGTTTCAGATGGTTTAAATCAATTTCTTTTCGAACATCAATAAAATCACCATTTTTTGAACTTCCATCATTCATCCATGCCCTTGAAGGTACAGCTTTATAGATGCGTCGAGGATTACCATCAAGAAAATCTGTATATTCAGAGGATGCATTACCAGCTCGACGTTTGAGTAATTCGTAGCCATGTTTTATTTCTTCTTCATCCTCCGGCATCAAAGGGCGAGCCCGGGCCTTCATATAAACCCCTTCACCCTCCATACAACGCGCACGACTATCGTAGATGACTAAAAACACATCTGGACAAGTAAGAATGTTCTTTGAATGTTGATTTTCGACCCATGACTTCCAATAGAAATTGAGGTTGTCGTCAAATGCTGCATAAACGGGAGAATTCCAAGGCGTTCCATCAGAACAAACCGTTGCGATCGTGAGATACTCAATTATATCAATAATTAATCCAGCGCGTTCAATTATGCTCATGGCCTATTTTTGATGTTAGAACCTATCAGACTTTACCATTATCTATATGTATCAGTGAGATCCTCAAATTTCCAGAGCTTTTAACGCTTTGTTCTTGATAGCGTTTTTTTGCTCCCAAAGCGGCGGAAGATTTTTTCTTCCGCTTTTTTTTATGGTGAAATAACGGCTGAAATCGACAGCATTCTCATTCCCGGCCAGAGCGTCAACGAACAGCTCTTGCGCCAATATCTGGCCGCCCGCGAGGTGGCAAGGCCGCAGGATTACGGCGCGGTCGGTGACAGCGTCAACGACGACACGCAGGCGATCAATGACGCTCTGGCGGCAGAAAAGGCCATTTACCTGCCGCGCGGCGTTTACCGGATCACCAGGCCGATCACTATGCATTACGGCAATGCCATTCTCGGCATGGGTGATGAAAGCGTCATCCAGGCACAGGACACGCCGCTCGACGAAAACGAGCTTCCGCCCTACAGCGCCGATTTCAATGCCATCGAGATCGTTGAGGGTTACTGCATTGTTGAAAACATCAAGATCGTGGGCGGAGCCTCCGCGCTCTTTCTGGCCGGAAAGGTCGGGCCGTGCGTCAAAAACGTCTGTGAGAATATCACCATCTGGGACGCGCAAATCGGCGTGACGCTGGACGGCTGGAACGATTGCGCCAAGCCGTGCTACTGGAACAATATCAGCCGCGTTCTGGTCGCCCGCCCGCAAATCGACGGAGTCTTGCTCACCACCACGCCGGACGACTGGAACGATCCGGAGACGTTCGGCGACAGCCCCAACGCCGACAAATTCCATGACGTGCGGGTTTATTCCCTGTCCGCGCCCATGTCCGGCTCCGGCTTTTTTATCTCGACGGGCCAGTACAATAACTCCTTTGTGGACTGCGAGGCCAATGTCGATGCAACCGCCGAAGCCTGCTTCCGGCTCGGCTTTCTGGCCCGGCATAATATCATTACGAATTTTTACGCCGAAAGCCTCGGCCTCGCGCCGGGAATCCGGATTGATAACGGCTCGCTGGACAACACGAT
The DNA here is from genome assembly GCA_020442505.1 of Alphaproteobacteria bacterium. Classification (GTDB taxonomy): domain Bacteria; phylum Pseudomonadota; class Alphaproteobacteria; order Micavibrionales; family Micavibrionaceae; genus JACKJA01. Next base: position 1,808 of record JAGRJZ010000109.1, read on the forward strand.
TGTCCGGCTCTTTTCCGCCACAGGCGGCGCGGCAATCTGGGACCCGACCTTGCAAGGCGAGTATCAGGCATTCGACGCGGGCTATCCCAAAAAGAACTTCCTGAAGGACGCCTATATTACGGATGTTCACATCGACGGCATGACGCGCGGGACGACCTATATCGACCCGCCCGCCGATCATGTCGGAGATATTTCCATTGATCTGGAACATACGTTTTATCTGCTCAGCTCTTTCAATAAATCCTACGATCTGATCCTGCCGAATGCCGGGAACGCGACCGGGCGGTGGGTGACGCTCAAAAAATCCGATTTACGGGAAAACCCGATCAATATCAAGGAAAACGGCGGCCCCGGCCCGGACAACCGGACGCTCACGCTCTTGCAGCGCTATGACACAGTGACTTTGGTCTCAAACGGCGCGACATGGTGGGTCACGCAAGACAACCGTATGCCCCGGCCCAGCCGGTATATCGACAACGCCGCCGCGCCTTCGGGGACGTTTCAGGCGGACATGCTGAACCGCGTTTATCTGGTGTCGGCCTATACCGGGCAGATCGTCTTTGAAATCCCGTCCCCCGCCGAGGCTCAGGGGCAGGTCTGCACGATCAAGAAAATCGACCCGTCCGGCAACGCCGTCAAAATCCAGATGGCAGGCGGCTCCGGCGGGCCGGATGCGCAGATAGGGAGCCTCACATCCCACTTTGCCGCCATCACAATCTACTCGGACGGCGGGCAGTGGGTCGTCCTTTCAAAATACTAACCACAAACAGATAAGGAAAAATCATGACACCGGCAGAATGGGGCCTGCTGTTCGGCATTGTTGCCAACAGCGCAATGATCGTCGGGACGCT
>JAGRJZ010000110.1:0-434 GCA_020442505.1 Alphaproteobacteria bacterium
AAAGAACGGTTCAAAGATTCGCTTCATGACAGCCGGGCTCATGCCGTGTCCCGTATCCGTGACAGTGATACTGACCCATTCGCCGGGCGGCATGTCGTCCTCCCCCCGGCGTAGCGTTTCGTCGTTCACGAACACAGCCGTTTCAATCGTTAAACGACCGCCGCCTACCATCGCGTCACGGGCGTTGACAGCCAGATTCATCAAGACTTGCTCCATCTGACCGGTATCGACCTTGACCAACCCCAGATCGTCCCCATGGGTCAGCTCCAGAGTGATATCGACCCCCATCAGACGACGTAGAAGATGCGAGACCTCGGTCAAAATATCGGTGATATCCTGGATCCGAGGTCGCAATGTTTGCTGTCGCGAAAAGGCCAGAAGCTGCCGCACAAGGTTGGACGCCCGGTTCGCGTTTTGCTTGATCTGCATAATGT
>JAGRJZ010000110.1:494-9170 GCA_020442505.1 Alphaproteobacteria bacterium
GCAGGTTGTTGAAATCGTGCGCGACCCCGCCCGCAAGCTGGCCGATCGCCTGCATCTTTTGGGATTGGACGAATTGTTGCTCAAGAGATTTTTGCTGTGTTAAATCAATAAACTGTAGAACGATGCTATCGCCTGACTCCATTTTTCTGGCATAAAGCTGTGTAATAACGAATTTTTCTTTTTCAAGAAGAGTAACCTCCAGAGGTGCCAACGCATATTCCCGGCCGGCGGCGGCGGTCTTTGCCAGAGCCTTTTCGACAACAGAACGGTCTTCCTCCCGGATCAAGTCCAGGAAGATCCGTCCGGCCAGCACTCCCGGTTTCTTCTCCAGCATCGCCCCAAAGGCGGCATTAACCTCTTCCAGCGTCCCGTCTCCGGCGTTTAGCAAAGCGATTCCGAGAGGTGCCTCCTCGAAAAAACGGCGAAACCGACGCTCGGATGTCTTCAGAGCCTGTCGCATGGCTTGCTCGGCCGTCAGATCGTGAACCACACCGCGGGTCCGCACCGCGCCGTCCGGCTCCTGCACCACGGCCTGGGAAATGGAGGCGGAAAACATCCGTCCGCCGGCCCCTTTCATCACGATCTCCGCCATCTGCTTGGGGGAACGCCCGGGCGCAATGTCATAGGGCCGCACCCCCTCCGGCACGGTTTCGAAACAGGCATGCAGCCGCCCCGTTGATAGTAGAGTCTGGATATCCTCCCCCAACCAGCGCGCCAATGTCGCGTTTACAAACACGAAACGCCCCTCTTCGTCCGCGGAGAAAAACCCCACGGGGGCGTTGTCGGTAAAATCGATCAGCTTTTCCCGCTCTTCCCGGATAGCCCGGTCGATCAAGTGCCTGTTCGTGACATCGTCGATCCGCCAGTGGATATAACCACCATACCCTGCGATGGGCTGGGCGGTTACCGTGTACCAGGACTCCCGCTCTCCGCTGCGGCCCTGGAGTTCGATCGAGTCCGTCAACCCTTTTTGGGCTTGTTCGGCCAAAAGCCGAAAATGCGCCAAAGTCTCCGCATCGCCCCCGAAAAGAGACGCCAGTGCCTTCAAAGAGGGCTTTTCGTCGTTCTGGCACAGCGCAACGAACTTTTCGTTCGCATAGACCGTATGATCGGCGCCGTCGGTGATCAGACGCGCCCCGCGCGAGCCTTCGAAAACCTCGTGTAAAAGCACTCCCTGCCTTTCTTTTTCTCCGTGCACAGCAAAGACTTTTTGAGTAAAAAAGGCGATAATCGTCGCCGCGACGAAGGCTGCTCCCGCCGCGATTACGACAGCCTGATCCAGATCCAGAAAAAATACCAAAACCGCGCATATCCCCATATACAAGGCGATCAACACGAAAACCAAACGTACGTTAAAAGGCGATTTGCGGGCATCCCGTCCCGGGGATTCCGCGGGCCGATGATTCCGGACGATAAAATCGGTGTGATCGAGAGACATAGAACCCCAAAACAGCAATAGGCGTGATCCAGCGAAATATATCAGCGATTCCCGCAAAATGCGAGTCGGCCCTCGGTTGCTCTTGCGAATGGGACGGCAGGACAGGACAACACGTACGTTCAACGTTTATGGCTGGTCAGGAGGGCGCAGCGACATCTGGACGTAGCGTCCCGGGGCTGACTCGATCCCTTTTGCCGGAGTGCGGGCGGAAACTTTTCCTCCGCCATAGGCGGCAAGCCAACCGGCCCAGTGCGGCCACCACGATCCCTCGCTTTGCCGGGCATCCGCTAACCATGAATCCGGATCTTCCGGGTTAGAGCCGGATTCACCGCTCCAGAAGCAATATTTGTTTTTCGCTGGCGGGTTTATGACCCCCGCCACATGGCCGGACGCCGCCAGCACAAAGGTCGAAGGAGCGGAAAAAAGCTGGGTCCCGGCATAGGTCGCCTTCCACGGGGCGATATGATCTTCCTTCGTCGACAGGAAATAGCACGGCGTTTTGACGGCCGTCATGTCGATCGGCACGCCGTCCATCGTCACGCCGCCGGGCACGGGCAACCGGTTTTCGTTGTAGCACTTACGCAGGTAAAAACTGTGCATCGCGGCGGGCATGTTGGTCGCATCGTCGTTCCAGTATAAAAGATCGAACGGAAAAGGCTCGCGTCCCATGAGATAATTATTGACAACGAAAGACCAGATCAAATCGTTCGCCCGCAAAAGGGAAAAGGTCTTCTTCAGGACGGATCCCGGGAATACACCCTTTTCTGCCATTTCCTGATCGAGAAGAGCCAGCTGGGTATCGTCGACGAACAGCTTCATCTCTCCCGACTGGGCAAAATCGATCATCGTCGTCAAAAAGGTTGCGGACGCGACGCGAGCGACCTGCCCCTCCGCCGCCAGCCAGGCCAGCGTAATCGCGGTCAGCGTCCCGCCGAGGCAATAACCCAGCAGATTACAATCGGAGACGCCCGTAGCGGCTTCTACCTGTGTCATCGCGGCTAGAACGCCGTCCCGCATATAATCCTCGAAGCGTTTTTGTGCCAGCGCTTTATCCGGATTGACCCAGGAGATTACAAAGACCGTATGGCCTTGCGCCACCGCCCAACGCACAAAGGAATTATCCGGTCGCAGATCCAGAATATAATATTTGTTGATCCAGGGCGGTACGATCAAAAGCGGGCGCCGAAAAACGCTCTTCGTCGTGGGATCGTACTGGATCAGCTGCATCAGCTCGTTTTGATAAATAACCCGCCCCGGCGTCACAGCAAGATTTTCTCCGACCTGAAAAGCGCCGTAATCTGTCGTGCTGATCGCCAGCTCCCCGCCCCCGCGTTCCAGATCGTCGAGCAAATTTTTGAACCCCCGCAACAGATTTTCCCCGTGCGTCTTCATGGTTTCCTGTAAGACCTCCGGATTGGTCATCAGGAAATTCGTGGGGGCGATCGCATCGACGAATTGCCGCGCGTAAAAATCCAGCTTGAGACGGGTTTCTTCGTCGATTCCGTCGACTTGCGCCACGGCGGTCTTAATCGCCCGGCTTGAGAGCAGATAAGACTGCTTGATAAAATCGAACAGAGCGCTTTCTTCCCAGGCCGGCGCCAAAAAGCGGCGATCGCCCTTTTCCGGCGCGTAAAGCGGGGTGGTGGCCTCTCCCATGAATTTCCGCGCGCTTTCCTGCCACAGGCGCATCCAGTCCTGATAAAACGCCATTTGCATGTCGGCAAGTTTTTGCGGATCGGACAAAAAATGGGTCATAAAATCAAGACAAGCCTGACGGAGGTTCAGAGGATCCGCCGCAGTTTGTTTTAACGTATCTTCGTATGTCTCTAGAAAATGCCGGGCCAACGGCTGCGAGCGCCGGGACACGTCGACCAAAATCCGCCCCAGAGCGAAAGGATCCGGGTAAAACGGTGCGGCAGATATTTGTTCCAAATCTTCTTGTTTTTCTGCCACAGACACGATATCTCCCCTTTTTTGATAAAAACGGCCTGGTTCCGTTATTACGGACTTGAAACTTATCACCGAATGGGACAGGCTGGAACAGGATTTTGTAGAAAACGGAGGCGTGAAAACGATCGTGGGAAAAGTCTGGATACTAGCGACAGGGCTTAGCCTGATGATCGTGCTGACGGGATGTTCTACGACGGAGGGCTATTGGTCTTCCATGCGGGGGTATGCGGACGAACGTCCCTCCAACACGAATGCGCCCTCGGGATCCTGGACTCCCGCCCCGGCGATGCAACCGGCCCCGATCGCCGCGCCGGCTTCTTTTTCCCCTGATGACGAAGCAACCTTGCTCGTTACGAGCCAGGGAACGGCTTGGATTCCGGCCACAGACGATAGCGTCTCTCCCTACCAAGGGCTCAGCGCGCCGAACGACCCGAACGTGATCGTTTATCCCTTCGACGATCAACAATCCTTTTCGCCGATCGGGGCGGGTTTGTTGCCCATGACATCCCCTGTTTATGCCGCTTATGCTGAGAGGGGATACGGAACGGGCATACCGACTCGCCTTTACTTCAAGCATGGCTCGGCAACCCTTGACGCCGCGGACAGGCACGCGATCAAAACCATCGCCGATTCCTACCGCTTCGGCCAAACCGTCACCGTCGCGGGCCACGCCAGCATCCCTGCGGAGGTCAAAGACCCCGCAGAACGCAAAATCCGGAACCTGAAAGTTTCTCTTGATCGCGCGTTTAACACCACCCAGGCTCTGATCCGCCACGGCGTCCCGGCAGAGGCGATCGAAACCGAAGGCTGGGGTGAGACTCGTCCAGCGCAATCCGGCGTTGGCAGCGGCACGGACGCTGAGAACCGGCGTGTGGAGATTTTCTCAGGCTATCACTACTAGGACGCGTCATGACCCAGACACTGCGAATCGGGATTGCTGGCCTTGGAACCGTTGGAATCGGGGTTGTAAAAATCTTCCAGGATCACGGGACATCGTTTCCCAAAAAGGCCGGGCGGGATATCGTTATTACGGCCGTTTCGGCCCGCGACCGGAAGAAGGATCGAGGCGTTTGCCTTGATTCCTATACTTGGTATGACGACCCTTTGGCGATCGCCCGCGCCGACACGGTGGACGTTGTCGTCGAGCTGATCGGAGGCAGTGCCGGCCTGCCAAGGGAGCTGGTCGAAACGGCCTTGCAAAACGGTAAACACGTCGTGACGGCGAACAAGGCCCTGCTCGCCGAGCACGGTTTTGCCTTGGCTTGCCTCGCAGAGAAAAAAAACCGTGCGCTTTGCTACGAAGCGGCTGTTGCGGGTGGCATTCCGATTATCAAGGCTCTGCGCGAAGGGTTCGTCGCCAATCAAATCAGCGAGATACGCGGCATTTTGAACGGAACGTGCAATTATATTCTGACCGCCATGCGGGAAACCGGCCGCTCTTTCGAAGACATATTGAAGGAGGCCCAGGAAAAAGGCTATGCAGAGGCCGATCCGACTTTCGATATAGAAGGAATCGATGCAGCGCATAAACTTTGTATTCTCAATGCGTTGGCATTCGGAATTAACCCAAATTTTGAGCATATTGGCGTTGTCGGGATTTCCGCCATCACAACGGACGACATTAAGGCCGCGGATGAGCTTGGCTATAGGATAAAACTTTTGGGAGTCGCCCGCCGCGAAGGCTCTCGGACCGTCCAGCGTGTTGAGCCCTGCCTTGTGCCGATATCCAGCCCACTGGGCAGCGTCGAGGGCGTTTTCAACGCGGTCGACATCACCGGCGATTTTGTCGGCCGGGGTTTGCTTGTCGGACGCGGAGCCGGCGAAGGACCGACAGCCTCCGCCGTCGTCGCCGATCTCATGGATATCGCTCGAGGCAACATCACGCCCGTTTTTGCTTTGCCGCCGGAGTTTTTGACGGATCCGGAGCCCCGTCCACACGAATCCACAGAAACCTCCTCCTCAACCGCCCCGTTTTACGTGCGCCTGACCGTCCGGGACCAGCCTGGCGTTCTGGCTTCGGTCGCCGGTGTTTTGTACGATTCCAATATTTCTATTGGCGCCGTCATGCAGCGCGCCCGTATGCCGGGCCAGACGGTTCCGCTGATTTTAACGACGCATCCGGCATGCCCCGAGGATTTGCAAACGGCTTGCCGGAACCTGGAAGGCCTGCCGACCGTGACCGAAAAACCGGTTTTGATGAGGATAGAAGATTAGAGCTTTTGTAACAAAATGAACATGAATATGCCGTTTTACCCAGAATCCTTTTCCATGGACAGGAACCTCGCGCTGGAGGCCGTCCGCGTAACCGAAGCAGCGGCGCTGTCTGCCTCGCGCCTTGTCGGCCGGGGGGATGAAAAGGCCGCCGACGCCGCGGCAGTGGACGCGATGCGTACGGCGCTCAATACGCTGCGCATTCGGGGAACGGTTGTAATCGGCGAAGGTGAACGCGACGAGGCGCCCATGCTCTACATCGGCGAGACCGTCGGAACCGGCGAAGGACCGGCCATCGACATCGCGCTGGATCCGCTGGAGGGAACCACCATCACGGCCAAAGGCGGCCACAATGCCATGGCCGTCATGGCTATGACGGATGCGGGCGGTTTTTTGAATGCGCCGGACGTGTATATGCAAAAAATCGCGATCGGTCCCGGCCTTTCCCCGGCGCTGCTGGACCTTGACGCCCCGGTGGGCGATATTCTCACCCGTCTCGCCCGGGAAAAAGATGCCAAAACCGACGATTTGCTGGTGTGTATTCTGGATCGTCCCCGACACGAGGATCTGATCCGCGACGTTCGGGAAACCGGCGCGCGGATTACGCTGATCCAGGATGGCGACGTGGCGGCCGTCATGGCCACGGCCGACCCGGAGACAGGAATCGACCTTTATATCGGAACCGGCGGCGCGCCGGAGGGGGTTCTGGCCGCGGCGGCCTTGCAATGCACAGGCGGGGCCATGCGCGGGCGCCTGGTTTTCCGAAACGATCAGGAAAAAGAAAGAGCCGCGCGCTGCGGCATTATCGGCAAGGATCTTGATAAAATCTACACCACGGACGAACTGGCCCGCCCCGGAAACGTCATGTTCGCGGCAACAGGCGTTACGGACGGGTCCATCTTAAAGGGTGTTCGGCGCTTTCCGGGCGGCGCCGTGACGCATTCGCTGGTGATGCGATCGAAATCCGGGACCGTCCGCAAACTGGAGGTCACGCACAATTTCCGCCGCAAAGAGATATCCCTTCAGGATTCCTGACCCTTGTCCACGACCTGGCTGACCGGGACGATCGTGATCCCCTTGGTCGCAAGAGTTGGAAGCCATTCTTTCAGCCCGGCAAGGGTTGCATCCTTTGGATGCCCGATCGCGATCGCGGTTCCGTGCTCCCGTGCAATACGTTCCGTATGTGCCAGCGCGGCGCGGACACCTTCGATGGTCGGGGTATGGTCGAGAAATACGTCGCGTTGGGCCCTTGGAACACCGTATTCCCCGGCCACGTCAAACGCCACGCTCGTCGCGATCGTCCGGGAATCGACGAATAAAAGCCCCCGTGTCTTCAGCGCGTCCATCAACAAAGCCATCGCCTCCCGTTCCTGTGTTAGACGACTGCCCATATGATTGTTCAGCCCCACATATCCGTCCAGATTAGACAAAGACTCGTCCAAAATCGCTAGAAACGCGGCTGGCGTCTCATCCGTCCGCAGGGTCAGCGGACCGGTATCCAGATCTGGATTCATCGGCTCCATCGGCATATGGACCATGATTTCGTGGCCGGTTTCCCGGGCCTCCGCAGCCATCGCGCCGACATGCGGCGCATAGGGTAAAAAGGCAAGGGTCAGCGGCGCCGGCAGAGCCATCATCTCCAGAGATCGTTTACGATCCATGCCCATATCGTCGATAATGATAACGACCTGAGCAGGTTCGTTTTTCCGGGTTTCCGTGAGCGGAGGCACGGCGCTTTCCGTCCGGGTCGATGAAAACGGCCCCGGCGCGGGAGGCTCGTCCCGGCCGTCCGGACCCGCAATCTCCTCATCGGGGAGATCCTCCCCTCCGGGTTCCGACGCCGGAGGTTCTCTGTGAGAAGGGGGTGAGCGCAGGACTCCCTCCGGTTCCACCGAAAAAGGAAACCCCGCGACCACGTCGAATGCCTGCGTGGGTTCTTCCGGAGCTTCGGCCGAAGCGGCAGACATCGGCTCCGGCTCGTTCGCGGGGAAAAACCATCCAGCCGCCAGAACGATCACGGCCAAAAGGACGACTCCCGATGACCAGAAAATTTTCTTTCGTAACAATGAGGCAGACAATACAGGACTCATGACGGAAATCATATCAGGGAACCCAAGCCGCGGTAAATCATTCCTTGCCTTTTTATCCTGCTCTGCGGCATAAGGAACGAATGTTGATCCTGATCGATAATTACGACAGTTTTACATGGAATCTGGTTCAGTATTTCGGTGACCTGGGCCAGGATGTTGCCGTGCACCGCAACGATAAGGTCACGATCGAAGAAGTTCTCTCCCTGCGTCCCTCAGGCCTTGTGATTTCCCCCGGACCGTCGGATCCCGATCATGCCGGAATATGCCTTGACCTGATCGCCGCGGCGACGAAGAAGGCCATTCCCCTCCTCGGCGTATGCCTGGGTCACCAGAGCATCGGCCAGGCCTTCGGCGGGAATATCGTCCGCGCGCCGACTTTGATTCACGGCAAAACGGACGAGATTTTTCATGAGGGGAAAAGTCTTTTTCGTGGCCTGCCTTCGCCCCTGACCGGCACGCGATATCATTCCCTGATCGTTGAAAAAGAGACTCTTCCCGCGTGTCTGGAGGTCACGGCCGAAATCAAAGACGGGCTGGTGATGGGGCTCGCGCATAAAACCCTTCCCATCCACGGGATTCAGTTTCACCCCGAGAGCATCGCGACCGAGCACGGCCATGCGATGCTGAAGAATTTTCTGGATTTTGTTGGATGAAGCTCTGCCTCGCAAAGATCAAAGAAGGGAAATCGCTTTCCGAGGACGAGATGATTGCCGCCATGGAGATGATCATGTCCGGCACGGCAGAGGACGGACAAATCGGAGCCTTCCTGATGGGGCTTGCCCAGCGCGGCGAGACGGTGGAAGAGCTGACCGGCGCGGCCCGGGTGATGCGCGCGAAAGCCTTTCGGATCAACGCGCCAGCGGACTCCGTCGATTGTTGCGGCACGGGCGGAGACGGTGTGGGGACCTATAATATCTCGACGGCCGTCGCGCTGGTTGCCGCGGCTTGCGGGGTTCCCGTCGCCAAGCACGGCAACCGGGCGGCCAG
>JAGRJZ010000111.1 GCA_020442505.1 Alphaproteobacteria bacterium
CCGTTTCCGTTTTGGCCGCGGGAGCAGCCTATGTCGCCACGGACCGTCTGGCGTCTTCCCGTCAGGCCTTACCGGCAATTTCACCCGCCGCGCACGGACCGGAGAACGACGATGAAGCCTCTCAGGCCCGAGCGAACGCGCAGGCCTATATGAAGCTTCTGATGGAAGCGGCGAACGCGGATCCCCGGAAGACCGCGTCGGGGCAATTCCTGGCCAGCCATTTCGCGCAATCCCGCAGCGACTGGAAAAAAGCCAACGATTTTCTGAGCGGCGTGTTGCACAACGACCCGGCGCAATACGATCTGGTCAAACGCTCGATGATTCTGGCGATGGGGACGGGGGATCTTCCTTTAGCGGTCTTGCGAGCCAAGTTCATCGTCAACCAGGAACCGCATGACGGGCTGGCGCTTTTGATTATGACGGTCAACGCGATCGCGGAAGACCATATGACGCTCGCCCAGACATATCTGGACGCGATGGAGTCCGGCGACGTCACGGATTATATCCGCCCGCTTTTGTACCGCTGGACGCAAGCGACGGCGGGGCCGGTCGATCTCCCCCCCGCGGACCCAAATAACGGCACGATGACCCTGTTCCACAACGCGCTCCTCGCGTTGTTCCAGAAGGACGACGCGCGCGCTTTGTCCTATATCGACGCGGCGCTCTCGCTGCCGGCCTTGACCGCGACCGAGACCGAGCGCGCGGCGGATATCATGCTTTTGGCCGGCGCGCCCGACAAAGCGCTACTCTTGTACCAGGGCTTACTGCCCCATGCGCCGGATAAAAGTATTCTCGTGGATAAAATCGCGGCGCTAAGCGGCGCTGGTGAGCCAGACCTCGCGAGTCCTTTATTCTCGCCCCTGCACGTGGAAAGCCCCGCCCAGGGGGTTGCGCTGGCCATGGCCGACATGGCGACACTCCTGTTCCAGGAGCAAAGCGACAACAGCGCCCGCTTGTTCGCTTATATGGCTTTGACGCTGAATCCGCGCTTGACGGACGTCGATTTGATGCTGGCCAGCGTCGCGGCCCGGATGGGGCGGTACGACGAAGCCATCGCGCATTTGGAAGCCGTGCCGGCCAACCATCCGCATTATCTGGACTCGCGCCGCGCGGTTGCAGACCTGATGGCCGAATCGGGCCGCCGGGAAAAAGCCGCCGCGGCCCTGAACGACCTGTTCGCTCAATATGGCGACATCGAGTCTCTGATCCGACTCGGAGATCTGTACCGTGAGGAAGAGGACTACGACGACGCCCTGACGACGTATAACCGCGCGGCCGACGCGATCGGCGGCGCACAAATCCCGGAGAAATACTGGCATCTGCTCTATGCCCGCGGCATGGCCTATGAGCGCCAAGGCCTCTGGGACAAAGCCGAGAGCGACCTGAAGGCCGCGCTGGCCTATCGCCCGGATCACCCCTATTTGCTGAACTATCTGGGCTATGGCTGGGCCGATCAGGGCATGAATCTGAAGGAATCCCTCGCCTTGATCGAACGGGCCGCGGCGCTCGAGCCGGAGGACGGCTACATCACCGACTCGCTGGGCTGGGTGTATTACATGATGGGGCGTTACGCGGACGCCGTGCCGCCGCTGGAGCGCGCCGTGGCCTTGCTTCCATACGACGCTACGCTGAACGACCATCTGGGGGACGCGTACTGGCAGGTCGGCCGCAAGCTGGAGGCGCGTTTCCAATGGGAACGGGCCATCAACAACGCCGAAGACACACCGGAGGGGCGGACCCTCGCCCAAACGATCCAGGCAAAACTTCGCCACGGTCTGGAAGACGACCTCCCACACGTCCAGGAAGCAAAGAATTTTCATAATTAATACCTCCTTCCCGAACAGGCCCGGCAAAAAAACGCTGTGATCCTCCTGCGCGCTGTGCTTAAAAGAAAGAAAAAGAGCAAAAAATGGAAACGATACGAAAAAGCATGGAAACGGCGTTCATCCCCTACCCTTCCGCGGCGAGCAACCCCGCTTTCGCAAAGATGGAGGAAACAACCCTCGCTTATTGGCGCGAGCACAAGACTTTTGAGAAATCCATCGTCCGCCGCGACGGACAAAAGGAATTCGTGTTTTACGACGGCCCGCCTTTCGCCAACGGCCTGCCGCATTACGGGCATCTGGTCACGGGCTATGTAAAGGACATCGTGCCGCGTTATCAGACCATGCGCGGAAAGAAGGTCGAACGCCGTTTTGGCTGGGATTGCCATGGCTTGCCGGCGGAACTTCAGACGGAAAAAGAAATCGGCGTGTCCGGCCGGATGGAAGTCCTGAAATACGGGATCGATAAATACAACGCCGCGTGCCGCAGCTCCGTCCTGCGTTTTACGGAGGAATGGAAACGCTATGTCGATCGGGTCGGGCGCTGGGTCGATTTTGAAAACGACTATAAAACGCTCGATACCTCCTATATGGAAAGCGTCATGTGGGCGTTTAAACAACTCTGGGACAAGGGGCTGATCTACGAAGATTACCGCGTGGTGCCGTATAGCTGGGCGGTGGAGACGCCGCTGTCGAACTTCGAAACAAAGCTGGATAATTCCTACCGCATGCGCCAGGACCCGGCGGTGACGGTGGCGTTCAAGCTGGCCGAACCGTTCGAAGGCAAGGAAACCTATGTACTGGCGTGGACGACCACGCCTTGGACTCTGCCTTCCAACCTCGCGCTGGCCGTGGGGGCGGAGATTGATTACGCGGTTGTGGAAAAAGACGGAAAGAATTACATCATCGCAAATGAGCGGTTGGAAGCATACCGGGGACAGTTGCTTTTTCCTGAGGATGATCCCGACCATCCGCAAGAAAGCAACCCTCCCCAGATCCGGACGGTGAAAGGCGCCGATCTTGCCGGGCTGTCATACGAACCGCTCTTCCCCTATTTCGCGCACAAAGCCGCCGAAGGCGCGTTCCAGATATTTACCGCCGATTTCGTCACGACCGAGGACGGGACGGGAACGGTCCACTGCGCCCCGTTCGGGGAAGACGATTTTTTCCTGTTCAAGGAAAAGGGCATCGAGATCATCGTGCCCGTCGACCGGAAGGGATGTTTCACAAACGAAGTCCCGGATTTCAAAGGCCAGCACGTCTTCGACGCCAACAAGGGAATCATTCAAAAACTGAAAGATCGGGGGCAACTTGTCCGCCACGACACGATCGACCATAATTACCCGCATTGCTGGCGCACGGATACGCCGCTGATATATATGCCGATCAAGAGCTGGTATCTGCAGGTCACGGCGTTCAAGGACCGGATGGTCGAGCTGAACCAGGGCATTAACTGGATCCCCGGCCATATCCGCGACGGCCAATTCGGCAAATGGCTGGAAAACGCGCGGGACTGGAATATCGCGCGCAACCGATTCTGGGGCGCGCCGATCCCGGTTTGGCGCTCGGACGATCCGGATTATCCGCGCATCGACGTGTACGGCTCGATCGAGGAGCTGGAACGTGATTTCGGCGTCAGGGTCAGCGACCTGCACCGGCCGGAAATCGACAATCTCACCCGTCCCAACCCGGACGATCCGACCGGAAAATCCACCATGCGCCGGGTGGAGGACGTGCTGGATTGCTGGTTCGAAAGCGGCTCCATGCCCTACGCGCAGGTGCATTACCCGTTCGAAAACAAAGACTGGTTCGAAAGCCATTTCCCCGGCGATTTCATCGTCGAATACATCGCCCAGACGCGCGGCTGGTTTTACACGATAATGGTGCTCTCGACCGCTTTGTTCGACCGCGCGCCGTTTAAAAACTGCCTGTGCCACGGTGTCGTTCTGGACGAAGATCACCAGAAGCTCTCCAAACGCCTGCGTAACTATCCGGATCCGCTGGAGGTCTGTAACGAATACGGGTCCGACACGTTGCGCTGGTATCTGGTATCGACCCCGTTGATGCAGGGCGGGGATCTCGCCATCCCGCGCGAGGCCAAGGGAATCGGCGCCGCGCAAAGACAAATCGTCGCCCCGATCTGGAACGCGTGGAGCTTCTATACCCTCTACGCCAACGCCGATAGAATCCGGGGGAAGTTGATTGGGAGCGCCGAGGGCGTTCTGGATCGCTACATTCTATCCAAAACTCGGGAGCTGGTCGAATCCGTGCAGGCCAAAATGGACCTCTACGACCTGCCCGGCGCGTGTGCCGACATCCGCGCCTTTATGGACGCGCTGAACAACTGGTATATCCGTCGGTCGCGGGAGCGGTTCTGGCGGTCCGGCCACGATGCGGACAAGCAGGCTGCTTACGATACGCTCTACACTGTTTTGAGCAATCTGTGCCGGGTGGTGGCCCCGTTCCTGCCGTTCTTGACGGAGGAGATTTATCGCGGTCTGACGGGGGAAGAAAGCGTCCATCTGGCCGACTGGCCGGACGCGAATGCGCTGCCCGAAGACCATGATCTGGTCGCCGCGATGGACCGGGTGCGGGAGACCTGTTCCGCTGCTCTGGGCATTCGCGAAAACGAACGGCTGCGGGTGCGCCTCCCGCTGGCGGAACTGGTCGTCGCGGCGGAGGATGCGGACAGCCTGACGCCGTATGCGGATTTGATCGCCGACGAACTGAACGTGAAACAAGTCACCCTTAGCACCGATCTGGCGGCTTACGGAACGTTAGAGCTCAAAATCAATCCGCAAATCGGCAAGCGCGTCGGCGGCGCGATGAAGGACATTATGCCCGCCTCCAAACAAGGCAACTGGACCGATAACGGCGACGGGACCGTGACCGTCGCGGGGCAGATCTTATCGCTGGCCGACAATGATTACGGCATGCGCCTTGTTACGGCTGAAGGCACCGCGGCGCAGCCCTTATCCGGCCAAGGCGCGGTCATTCTGGACACAAAAGTGACGCCGGAACTGGAACGCGAGGGAATCGCCCGCGATCTCATTCGCTTAATCCAGCAAACCCGCAAAGACGCGGATTTCAACGTCTCCGATCATATCGAACTGTCTTTGGAGTTGCCGGACAGCGCCATCGAAGCGATTCAGGAGTTTGAGGCCATGATCCGCGCCGAAACCCTGTCCGACAGCCTGACAATCGGCTCGGTGACAGATGCGGATTACACCGGTGAGCATGAATTGCTGGGCGAGCGTGTGAAGATTGGCGTGAAACGGGTTTAGGATTTTAAAACCACTAAGGACACTAAGGTCACTAAGCTTTTCACGACTTTTTTCTTCTTAGTGCCCTTAGTGCCCTTAGTGGT
>JAGRJZ010000112.1 GCA_020442505.1 Alphaproteobacteria bacterium
CATGGCGGCGCCTGGAAAGTGGCCTATGCGGATTTCGTCACCGCGATGATGGCGTTTTTTTTGCTCTTGTGGCTTCTTAACGTGACGACTGAGGAACAACTCAACGCCATCTCGAATTATTTCGACCCCAGCCACCCGCAAATCTCGCAGTCCAACAGCGGCGCGGGCGGTGTTTTGGGCGGTCTGACCATGGCCGAGGAAGGCGCACAGGCCGAAAAAGCACAACCCTTGACCGCGCGGCAGGAAAGCGGTTCGCCGGACGCTGGTAAAAAAATCACAAAACGCCAGGCCAGCCGCGAGATGCTTGAAGAAGCGCTCCGCAAGAAGGAAGACGCGGCTTTCAAACAAGCGAAAGCCGATATCGAAAAAGCGCTTCAGAACAATCCCGCCCTCGCTGAACTGGCTAAAAGCCTTATGATCGACATCACGCCTGAGGGGCTGCGGATCCAGATCGTCGATCAGGACGGAAAGCCGATGTTCCCGGCCGGAAGCGCCGCCATGTTCGAATGGACGCAGACGCTCTTGACCATGGTCGCGAGCGCTATCCAGGATATGCCGAACGATATTTCTGTGCGCGGCCATACGGACGCCGCGCCATACGGTCCGGGGGCGACCTATACAAACTGGGAGCTGTCGGCCGATCGCGCGAATGCCAGCCGACGGGTTCTCATGGCCCGGGACATCCCGGAAGCGCGGATGGCCAACATCATGGGCAAAGCCGACCGGGAGCCTCTGATCGTCGACGATCCGTTCGATCCCCAAAACCGGCGGATTACGATCTTGCTGCTACGGGAGAGTCTGGACGACGCGCTGGCCCGGGGCGCGTTTGCTCCTGAGGAGGTCACGCAAGAACCGCCAGAGGCCGATGCTACGGATACGCCCGAACCGGGCGCGCTCTACGATCCGTACGCCGATACGGACGATACGACACCCCTGGACCCGGGCTATTTGAGCGAGGAAGAGCGGGCGCGGCTTTACCAGAAGACTCCTGGATCTGTTTATTTTCCGTGATTGCCCTGCCAGAAACAGGACACAAAAAAATGTCCTGGGAAAAACCGCCAAGCGGCTTGTCTACATCGCGCGGGGATTTTCGAACAGGCCGACTTTCAGATCCTTGGCCTCATAGATCACGTTTCCATCGGCCAGAACCTGCCCGTCGGCAATGCCGAGCACAAGCTTCCGGTTGATGACACGCTTGAGGTCCAGATGATACGTCACAAGCTTTGTTTCAGGCAACACCTGGCCCGTAAATTTCAGCTCCCCCAGCCCCAGCGCCCGGCCCGAGCCCGGCGCGCCCGTCCAGCCGAGATAAAAACCGAGAAGTTGCCAAAGCGCGTCAAGCCCCAAGCACCCCGGCATCACAGGATCGCTTTCGAAATGGCACGAGAAAAACCACAAATCCGGTTTGATATCAAAAGCCGCCTCGATCATTCCCTTGCCATAGGCGCCGCCTTCGGCGGATACTTGGGTTATCCGGTCGAACATCAGCATGGGCGGCAAGGGCAGCCGGGCATTGCCGGGACCGAAAACCTGCCCGTGGCCGCACGCCAGAAGATCCTCGTAAGCGTAGCTGTCTTTAGGGTGAAAATTCATGGTTTGTTGTGCCGTTTGTGGTTTCATGGGCCCTTTATACGATGATCAAAAGCATCGCGCAAGGGCGATGCGCGCCAGGCTTATTTTCCGGACAGCAGCACTTTTTTGGAGTCGTAATCCGGCCACGGCCCGGCCTTGCCGAACAGATAACCCTGTCCCAGCGGAATCTCCATCTCTCGTAACAGATGAAACTGCTCTTCGGTTTCGACCATCTCGGCGACGACGGTGATATTGAGGTCCCGGCACATTTTCGCGAGATTTTGAACCATGACCCGATCGCGATCGGAATGGGTGATCTTTTTCGTGTATTGCCCGTCGATCTTCACGTAATCGACGTCCAGTTGGTGCAGATACTGGAAAGAAGCGCTGCCGGCGCCGAAATCGTCGAGGCAGATCTTATACCCTTCGGTCTGGAGCTGCCGAATAAAACGGTTCACCTTGCCCAGTTGTTCGATGGTCGTGGATTCCGTGATCTCAAAGATCATACGCTCGGCCAGCTGCTTGTTCAGGGTCAGCTTGGCCATCAACGTGCGAAAGAACTGCTCGTTCTGGATCGACTGCCCGGAGATATTGACGGCGTATTTGGTCCGGCTGCCGGCGGCTTTGTACAGCAGATAATTAATCACCCGTTCACAAACGGCAATATCGAAATCGGCGGCAAGGCCGATATCCTCCCCGAAAACGACCCATTCCTGCGTCGAAATTTCCCCCTTGAATCGCGTCAGGACCTCGTAATGAGCAAGCTCCAGCGTTTCAAGAGCCACGATCGGCTGGTAGTGCAAATCGAAATTCAGCTGTTCGATCATCGACTTGAACTGGCTCATTTTCTGGGCGTTCGCGGCCATATAGGTCTTAAAGCTGGAATTCAGCGTGTCGATCGTGAGAGACGTTCCCTTTCGTTCGAATTCGTTGATCGTATAGATCAAGGCCTTTGTCGTTTCCCGATCGCTCAGGGACTCCAGATCCGCGGTAACGGTTTTGCTTTCGACCGCGAAGCCTTCGCCTTCCGGGTCGGCGCCCTTGGAAAATTCGGCGATTTGGTCACGCAACGAATCCGCGGTGACGGTCTTGTCGTGAATCAACGTATAGCGGCCTTGCGTGATCTGGGCCGCGGTC
Organism: Alphaproteobacteria bacterium; assembly: GCA_020442505.1. Classification (GTDB taxonomy): domain Bacteria; phylum Pseudomonadota; class Alphaproteobacteria; order Micavibrionales; family Micavibrionaceae; genus JACKJA01. The sequence goes on from JAGRJZ010000112.1 coordinate 2,710, forward strand.
TGCCCGTCGATAGATTTCTGCGCCAGCAATTCGGTCAGGGAATCAGTGAACTGATGCCACAGATCCTCCCCCAGACGATTTCGGACGGCTTCGGTCTGGGGAATGTCGAGCAACGTCATCTCCAGCTCTTTCCCCATCGCCCGGGCGGTGTCGAGCGCTTCTTTCGCGGCCCCCAGAAAACCGCTTTTTTCCAGCAAGACGGGGGCCTCTGCGGAATCGGATTCCTGTTCCGCAGGCGCTTCCGTCACGAAATCATAGGTTGTCTTATCTTTCTTCGTCTGAGTCCGCTCAAAATCGTATGTTTTTTCCTCCCGCGTTCTGGTCGCCTCAAAATCTCCAGCCGTCTCGTCAGGAACCGTCTCGGTGGGCGCACGCGTATCCGAGGAAGGTGCTTCGGGCGGCTTGCCGTCTTCCGCAAAGACAGCCGCAAGTTTTTTCGTGATTGCGTCCGGAAACGCCAGGGTCAAATAAAACCCGTCCATGTCGGGCATGCCGATAAGCGTCGCGATAGCCTGCTTTCCGCCGCCCGTTTTCTCGTCCAGAGTCACCAGAACCGGCCCGCGCCGCTTTCCGGGGATCAACGTCTCCCGAATGCCGTCCAACGCTGCGAAGGAAGACGCGTCAAACAGGTTATCCCAGGATAGTCCCTTCAGCACCGAATCGTCGATCCCGGTCAGGCTCTTCGCCGCGCCCGTCGTATAGGCGACGACGCCATCCCCTGCGATCTCCAGAAACAAATCGGCAGAGGCGAAAGCAAACGCCAAAAACCTGTCTCTTTGTATTTTGAAGTCTTTTTGGCTCATGGTCTCCCCGCCCTGCCCAGGAAGAGCAAGTCTATCACGAATTTCATTGTGACAGGAGGGGGTTATGAAGGCGTTAAAATTTCACAGAGAAGGCGCAGACGATGGTTCCAGATCACGATAGGGAACGCAGTGGGGGTTTTCCTCCGATGGATATTCCTCAAATTCCTGCCAGGCATCGCTGGCCACGGTTTTCATCCTTATAGAGAGCTCTGCCACATATTTCAAACGCCCCTCAGGATAAGGATCCGCCCCGTTACAAAGAAGCAACATGAGAATATTATGAAGCACGCGGGGCGTTTGCCCCTGCTCCGGGTCATAAAATCGGGCGCCATTCAAGGCTAAAGTGAGGGGTGTGTTGCCCGTCCAATTCGCGGCATTCGGGTCTGTTCCAAACCTTAAAAGCATATCGACGGCATCCCACTTTCCATTGAAAGCAGCGTCCCGCAACGCGGACTCTCTTTGTTGGACGGGACTTTGCGGACATCCCGTCAGACATAGAGGCGCAAGCAAGGCAAGCGGTGCGACACTTTTCAGAAATT
>JAGRJZ010000113.1 GCA_020442505.1 Alphaproteobacteria bacterium
AACGCCAAAAACCGGGTTCTGGCTTTTCTGTTCGCCGCAATGTTTTTATGTCTTACACCCCGGCCGTCTCAGGCGCTTTTATTGCTCGAGTCGTACGTCTTTATGAACGAACGCAGCGGTTCGGCGGTTATGACGGTCAAGAACACGGAAGAGCGGCCTTTGGCCTATCGCCTTTCGTGGGAACAGGTCTATATGACCCCGGACCGAGGGCGGCAGATAGACCGGCCCGACGTCGCGATCGAAAACGTAAAGGCGGCCGATCCCTATCTTTATATGTCGCCCCGGCGCATGGTGATTCAACCGCGCCAGATGCAAAGTATCCGGTTTATGTTGCGCCGGGAAAAGGATTTGCCGCCGGGGGAATACCGGTCCTATATCTTTCTGCAGCCGGAAAAAATCGCCGATTTGCGTGCGAATAACGATACGAGTCCCAGGATTCTTCAGGGGCAGGGCGTGCAGCTCGATATGCTGGCCGGATATCGCCTGCCGGTTTTCTTTCTGAACGGAGAGACGACGCTGGACGTGTCTTTCACGGATATTCGGGCCGGAAAGAACCGGAAAGGAAAAGACGCGCTTTTCTTTACGATGAACCGGACGGGCACTCGTTCGGCCATCGGGAAAGTCGACGTTGTCTGTGACAAAGGCACGGCCGAAGAAAAGCTTCTGGTACGCAAGGACGTCAAGATCTTTACCGAACTGAATCGGCGCGATTTTTCGGCGGTTCTCGAAGCCGCGCCCTCCGCGTGTAAGACCATCACGTTGTCCTTTGTCCCTCATATCAGGGATCCGGACTATAAGGGCGGGCAGCCCATGGCGGTCGCGCAATGGTCCGGGCCGTGATTGAACAGTTTTTCCACGACACCCCGAGGCGTTGATTCGGGGATTTGAGGGGAGTTGTCTTTACTATGGATTCTCTGGAACACTGCGCGTCCATGCATCACATGATGACGATCGATGTCAGTCAGGGGCTGATGTTGAGCCTGTTTCTGGCCGGGTTGATCGGCGGGTTTACCCATTGCGCCGGGATGTGCGGGCCCTTCGTCGCGGCGCAGTCAACCGCGCGTTGCGATAAGAAAAATGAGAGCGATTCTCAAATAACATCCTGGAAATCCAAAGAATTTTTTATCAGACGTCTTGCGGACGGGTTGCTCTTGCCGTATCATCTGGGTCGTGTGACGACCTATGTCTTTTTGGCCGTGGTCGTGTCGGGGCTGGCGAATATCGCCTTTTTGCAAACGCCGTATAAGGACACCATGGCCGCCTTCTTTTTAACCTTGGCCGGTTTCATGTTTATCGTCAGCGCCGTTCCGGCGCTGGGGCGGTTTTTTCCGTGGCTGTCGCATATCCGTTTTCCGCTTTTATCCGCAGGGCTGGCGAAAATCGCGCGGCCCTTTTTGATCGATTCGCGGGGGTGGCGCGGCTATGTGCTGGGACTGTTGCTGGGATTTTTGCCTTGCGGGATGGTCGTCGCGGCCCTGACGGCGGTCGCGGCCAGCGGCGGTATTGCGCAGGCGGCCATGGCCATGGCTTTGTTCGGGCTGGGGACGGTCCCGGCGCTGTTCGCGGTGGGGCTGGTCAGCGGGTCCGCCGGGGCGTTTTTACCGCGTCTGATCCGTCCGCTTTCCCGGGTTGTGATGGCGGTAAACGGGGTTCTTTTGATGACGATGGCAGGGAATTTGGTTTTGTAAGGTGAAGTTTGAAAATTTGAAGAGGTCCAAAAATGACAACAGCAACAGCCGGAAAATATAACGACGATATCGTCAGGATGTTTGTGATCGCGGCCGTGTTCTGGGGTGTGGTCGGGTTTTCAATGGGCGTGTTGATCGCCTTGCAAATGGCCTTTCCGCAGCTGAACATGGAGCCGTTCTTTAACTTCGGGCGGTTGCGGCCGGTTCATACCTCCGCGGTGATTTTCGCCTTTGGCGGGAACGCGCTGCTGGGGACGAGCTACTACGTCGTGCAACGGACCTGTAACGTACGGCTGTGGAACGATGGGTTGGCGTGGTTTACCTTCTGGGGGTATCAGCTCTTCATCGTGCTGGCCGCGTCCGGCTATGTGATGGGTATCACGCAAAGCAAGGAATACGCGGAGCCCGAATGGTATGTCGATCTGTGGTTGACGATTGTCTGGGTCGCCTATTTCTTTGTCTTTTTGATGACGCTGGTCAAACGCAAGGAAAAGCATATCTACGTCGCGAACTGGTTTTATATGTCCTTTATCGTGACCATCGCGGTTTTGCACCTGGGCAACAACGTCGTGATCCCGGTCGAGCTTTTCGGGACGAAGAGCTATTCCGTGGCCTCCGGCGTGCAGAGCGCGATGATCCAGTGGTGGTACGGCCATAACGCGGTCGGGTTCTTCCTGACCGCTGGGTTTTTGGGGATGATGTACTATTTCATTCCCAAACGGGCGGAGCGGCCGGTTTATTCCTACCGCCTGTCGATTTTGCACTTCTGGTCCCTGATCTTCATCTATATCTGGGCCGGGCCGCACCATTTGCACTATACGTCCTTGCCCGACTGGGCGCAGACCCTGGGGATGACGTTCTCCATTATCCTATGGATGCCGAGCTGGGGCGGGATGATCAACGG
>JAGRJZ010000114.1 GCA_020442505.1 Alphaproteobacteria bacterium
TCACGTTCGACATCGACGCGAACGGAATCGTCAAGGTCTCTGCCAAGGACAAGGCTACCAGCAAGGAGCAGCAAATTCGTATTCAGGCCTCGGGTGGTTTATCCGACGCGGATATCGAACAGATGGTGAAAGACGCCGAAAGCCATGCCGCGGAAGACAAAAAGCGCCGTGGCCTGGTCGAATCCAAGAATCATGCCGAATCCCTGGTGCACCAGACCGAACGTTCCATCGCCGAGCTGGGCGACCAGGTCCCGTCCGATGAGAAGCAAAACGTCGAAACCGCTTTGCAGGCCTTAAAGGATGTTCTGGACGGTGAGGACGAGGACGCGATCAAGGAAAAAACCGACGCGCTCATGCAAGCCTCCATGAAGCTGGGCGAGTTGGCATACCGCAAGGCGCAGGAAGACGCCGCCGCCACGGGGGAAAACCCGAACGCGGAGTCCGCCGATTCCGAAACCGCCTCCGCCGACGACGACGTCATCGACGCCGACTTCACGGAAAGCGACGAAGACAAAAAGTAACCCCCTGACAAGAACGTCATCCCGGCGGAAGCCGGGATCTATACGATGTGGCCGAAACATTTGATGGATCCCGGATCAAGTCCGGGATGACGGTCGTGAGGGCAACGAAACACAGCGGGGACACCGGTACAAAATGACCGTCACAATTCAAAAAATTGAAAAAGAGGACCTCGCGGTCTGGACTGCCCTGCGGAAGGAGCACTGGCCATATCACGATGATCTGGATTTCCTCCGAAAGGAAGCCGAAGAAATTCTCGACGATCCGAACGCAGACGCCTTTTTTGCCTTTTATGATGGTGAATTGGCCGGGTTTACCGAATGCGCCATCCGTTCGGAAGCGCCCGGCTGTCAAACGAACAATATCGGCTATCTGGAGGGGTGGTACGTGAAACCTGCTTTCCAGAGACACGGCATCGGACGAACGCTGGTCGAAACGGTGGAGAACTGGGCGCGGGAACGCGGTTGCACGGAAATGGCCTCCGACACCGTTCCCCGCGATTTCCCCCATAGTCCCGTGGCCCATCAGTCACTGGGCTATAAAATCGTGGACGAAAAGGTGCATTTCAAGAAAATGCTGTAACCGAGAAAATAAAAAATCTCTGTGATCTCTGCGCGCTCTGTGGTTAAAAGGAGAAGCTAAAAAACGAAAAAAAACATGCAAAACACGACCGCCCATTACGCCACCCTTCACCTGCCCCCTTCCGCGTCGCCGGAGGAGGTCAAGCGCGCGTATCGGGCGCTGGTCAAGCGCTATCACCCCGACCGCGTGCCGGAGAAATACAAAAAACCGGCGGAAGACAAGCTGCGCGAGGTCGTCGCGGCCTACGCGGCGATTCGCAAGGCGGCTTTGACGAAACCTGCGTTGCCTTCGAAACGATCTGCCAAAGCGTGGCGTCCCGCCACCTATGACGTGCGGGCGGTGGTGCGCGGGATGGATGTCCCGAACGACAACCGTCCGCGCCGGGTTGCCCCTTTTCCCTGGAGCGTCGCCGCGCGGGAAGGCTGGAGCAATCTGACGGAGATTTTGTGGCCGATTGCATCGGGCAGGGGAGAAGACAATCGTGGCTAAAGATTTCTACAAGACCCTTGGCATTGAAAAAGGCGCAAGCGCGGACGAGATCAAAAAAGCGTACCGCAAGCTGGCCATGAAATACCACCCGGACCAGAACAAGGACGACAAAACGGCCGAGGCGAAATTCAAGGAAATCAACGAAGCCTACGAAGTCCTGAAGGACGACCAGAAGCGGGCCGCCTATGACCGCTTCGGACATGCTGCGTTCGAACAGGGCGGTATGGGCGGTGAGGCCGGCTTCGGACCCGGCTTCAGCAGTGGTTTCGCCG
>JAGRJZ010000115.1 GCA_020442505.1 Alphaproteobacteria bacterium
ACATCGTCTATATCGGCGATCTGGTGCAGAAAAGCGAAAACGACATGCTCCGCACGCCGAATTTCGGCCGCAAATCTTTGAACGAAATCAAGGAGGTTCTCTCCACGATGGGCTTGCATCTGGGGATGCCCGTCGATGGCTGGCCGCCCGAGAATATCGAGGACATGGCCCGGAAACTGGACGAACCGTTTTAATTAATGGGAATGAAGGGCACGATGCCCGCCCCGTCTTCAATGGCGACATGCTGACGGGTTGTGTTATGGCCCTCACCTCGTGAGGCCGCGGAAACAAGAAAGGACGCCGCTATGAGACACGGAATGAAACAACGCAAGCTGGGCCGGACGACCAGCCACCGCAAGGCCATGTTTGCCAATATGGCGGCAGCTTTGATCAAACACGAGCAGATCACCACGACCCTTCCCAAGGCGAAGGAGTTGCGCCCGATTGTTGAAAAACTGATTACTTTGGGTAAAAAGGGTGGTCTTGCGAACCGTCGTCTCGCGATTTCCGTTATGCGCGACGAGGCGCAGGTCGCCAAGATCTTCGACACGCTGGCCGATCGTTATAAAGAGCGTCCCGGCGGGTATTGCCGAATCATGAAGGCCGGTTTCCGCTATGGCGACGCCGCGCCGATGGCCGTGATCGAACTGGTCGACCGGGATGTCGCCGCCAAGGGGCAGGATAGCGGCCCGACCGCGTTCGACAACGCGGCGGAAGACGCGCCCGAAGCCCCCGCCGCTGAGGAAAAGCCAAAGGCGAAGAAGAAAGCCGCTGCGGGTTGATGAGCGGCCGTGCCGTATAAGACACCTCCTCCTTATAACGGCCTTTTCGGGGGCCGTTTTTTTTGGGGGGGGCTTGTTTTCCCTCAGAAATCAGTCGGGCGCTTCGTAAGGCCTGGCAACCGGAAAGAACGCTTTGCCCGTGGCATCGTATTTTCTCAAGATGGGAAGCGCGCTGTTCGTGTTCCACATGGCATCGATTCCGGCGTTAAGCATGTTCAGCAGGGGCGTCTCTCCCTTTTTAACAGAAAAACCAACGGGATAGACGGCAATGGGGGTGCTCTCGGATAAGGGGCGCAGGCCCGGCGGATTATTTTGGTTGAAATGAATGACGGCATAGGAATCGACGATCGTCGCGTCAGCCTTTTTTGTTACAACGTTCATTAACATAGACGCTACGTCCGTTATCGCGGGCAAGCTTACAACCCGGGCCTTCGGAAAATTGCGGTCTGACAAGGGACCGCCTAAATCACCGTCAATCACGACGATGGAAACATCAGGATTGTTGAGATCAGGGGCGTTTTGAAAGCGGGGATCGTCGTGCCTGACATAGGCAAAAACCGGGGAGTAATAGGCTGGTTTGCTGTAATCCACAAATTTGATGGCGGAAAAAACATACGGCCCATCGTTACACACCGCATCGATTTTTCCGAGGCGTAAATCCTCGACTTGTTGCCCGACGACCACTTCGACATATGCGATCTCAAGATCAATCAAATCGGCCATGCCGCGATAAAAATCGGCTCCCAGTCCTGTGATCTCCTTTGTATTCGGATCTTTGTCGAAATAGGGTGGCCAGAGCATAATCCCGCACCGGATTTTTCCGGTCCGGATCACGCGGTCATACGCGGATTCTTCGTTGTCCGTGGCCAAAACGGCCGATGTGTTCCATAAAAACAGAAACATGAGCAAGGACAGCCAAACGATAATTTTCTTCATAGCCGCCATTTCCTATTCAAACAAAAAACGCTGCGCGGTTCTTTTTTAGCACGAGGAGGCGTAGAAGCGAGAGGTGTTTTGCCATCGTTTTCGAAAAAGCTTGATTCTGGAAAAATTTTTATTGTAGAAGAAGGGCAATATGTCACCGGAAACAAATCGAGAGAGAAAAAATGGCCAAAGAGACACCCAAGATTCCAAACGACGTTCTGGAGGCATATCGTCAGGGCCGGCGGGATTCTTTCTGTGCCTGGGCCGCGCGAACGGTGCTGACGAACTATTTGATAAAAAAAGACAAACAGGGTTTACCCTCTTTGGTGGCAGCGCAAAGCGCCGTACGTACTTTCAATAACGTATCGGTGGGAACCCCTCTCACCGTGGATATGATTAATCAGTATTTCGGGGAGAACGCCCCCGGGGCCCCGCTTTTGGGTGCCGTGTACCGTTTTGTGGAGGTAACGCTCAAATATAGAGAGGATCATTCGCAAGGACACAGCCCTAACGACATGAAAAAAGCAAGGGCGCCGGAAAGGCGGGCGCTTGAAGAAACCCTCGCTCAGATATGGAAGCATAACGTTCGTAACTATGATAAACTGGCGCCGTCTATCACACATCTGATCAATAAGCTTTTGGAGGCGGTCCCGCCGGCGTCCGTAGCGGAAACACAGCAAGTGCCCGATACGGTTGCAACGGGGGCCATCAAGCGCTGGAATCCCCTTGCGAGGTAACGCCCCGAAAGACGGCGCGTTTTTATCTCCCGACGATCGTCGGTCGGTTGAGGGGAAGAACATGGCTTGCGCAAGCACTTCGTTCGCGGGCATAATTCCCTTGCGAGACACGATACTAACGAAAAGGGAACTCCTGCGCCATGACCAGCGTTCTTCCGGCCATCCAGATTCTCAAGCAAAACATGATGGGCAACATCATCGGGCAAGAGGAAGTCATCGACCGCCTTTTGATCAGTTTGCTGTTGAACGGAAACCTGTTGGTGGAGGGGCTGCCGGGTCTGGCGAAAACCCGGGCGATCAAGGCCCTGGCCAAGAATATCGATTGTATCTATAGCCGGATCCAGTTCACGCCGGATCTGCGCTCGACCGATATCACCGGGCGGCAAACTTATTACAGCGACGATAACGGCGAGCATTTCAAATTCGAAAAAGGCCCTATCTTCGCCAATCTGGTTTTGGCTGACGAGATTAACCGGGCCCC
>JAGRJZ010000116.1 GCA_020442505.1 Alphaproteobacteria bacterium
AGCGGGAGCAGCGCCCGTAGGTCGGGCGGATGCCGGCAATCCCGCAGAAGGCCGCCGGCTGGCGGATGGAGCCGCCCGTATCCGTGCCCGTCGCGCCCATGCACAGCCGTGCGGCCACGGCGGCAGCGCTTCCACCCGAGGAGCCGCCGGGCACCAGATCGGTGTCCGGGTTTGAGCGGCTGCGCCACGGATTGATGACGTTGCCGAAGGCGGATGTTGTGTTGGAAGAGCCCATCGCGAATTCATCCAGGTTCAGCTTGCCCAGCATGACCGCGCCGTCGTCGAACCATTTTTGGGTGGTCGTTGATTCGTAAGGCGGCACGAAATTGCCGAGGATTTTGCTGGCGGCTGTGGTTTTAACGTCTTTGGTGCAGAACAGATCTTTGATCCCGACCGGAATCCCGTCCAGCGCCCCGGCCTTTCCGGCAGCGCGGCGCGCATCAGAGGCTTTCGCCTGAGTCAGCGCGATCTCCGGCGTTTCGGTGATAAAGGCGTTTAAATGCCGCGCGGCTTCCATGGCGGCGATATGCGCCTGCGTCAGTTCCACGGACGTGAAGTCTTTGGCATTAAGGCCTTTCAGGGCTTCGGTGATCGTTAAATGGGTCAGGTTTGTCATTTTCGTTCTTCGCTTTTTCGTATGTTCGTTGTTCGATTTTTTGTCGTTCGCGCTTCGTTTGTCCGCATAACGAATAAACGAATGTACGAACAACGACTATTCCACCACTTTGGGCACGACGTAGAAATCTTCCAGCTCTTCCGGTGCGTTGGAAAGAACAGCCTCCACACAAGCGCCGTCGGTGACTTTGTCTTCCCGTAGGCGCAGTTTGATGTTCACCGGGCTGGGCAGTGGCTCCACCCCGTCCGTATCGACCTCGTCGAGTTGTTCGACGAAATGGAGGATATTGGATAGTTGTGCGGCGCGGCGTGCGACTTCCTCGTCCGTGACGCGCAAGCGGGCCAAAGACGCGACTTTACGCGCGGTTTTTTCATCCATCGACATGGGTTTGTTTCCTGTTGTTAAGCGTGATGCTTTTTTTAGCACCCCGTGCGGGGGCAAGGCAAGACAGGATATGCCGCCCGAAGCCGTTGACGCGGGGGCGTTCGTCCCCCGAATAATGCGGCTTCTTTCTTTAAAAGCATGGTAAATCCGGAAAAAATGTGGTCATTTGACCGAAGGAATGAACGACGAAAAAGCGGCCAATGACCTTTTTGTTCGAAACATCAGCGTTGCATATGTGGTTTGTTTTGATTCTGACCGCGTTGGCGATCATCTCCTTCGCGCGGGAGAAATTTCCGCTGGAGGTCACCAGCGTCGCGCTTTTGACCGCGCTTTTGCTGTTCGGGCAATTTTTCCCCGTTCCCGACGCCAACGGCCGTAACCAGCTCAGCGCCATGGCGCTTTTGTCCGGTTTTTCCAATCCGTCCCTGGTCGCGGTGTTGGCGCTTTTGGTCATCGGCCAGGGAATCATCCAGACCGATGCGCTGCGGCCTGTCACGCAGATGTTCGTAACGTCCAACCGGCGTTGGGCATGGGTGTCGATTTTCGCGATCTTCGTTTTCGTCATGGCCGTCAGCGCCTTTATGAACAACACTCCCCTCGTGATCATCGCCATTCCGATTATGCAGGCACTGGCCGCGTCCGCCGGGATCAACGACAGCCGGATCATGATGCCGCTCAGCTATGTCGCGATTTTGGGCGGAATGACGACTCTGGTCGGGTCCTCGACGAACCTGTTGGTCTCCAGCTCTATGACCGAGCTGGGCTACGAGCCGCTGGGATTTTTCTCCTTCACGGTGCCGGGATTGATGATGGCGGGGGCGGGGATGGCCTATATTCTGTTCATCTTGCCTTATCTGATACCGGTGCGACGCTCTCTGGCGAGCCAGTTGGCAGGGGATGAAAAGGAATTTATCGCCGAACTCGACATCGCGCCGGACAGCAAGCTGGTCGGGGCCGAATGCGTCGAGGGCGTTTTTCCGAAACTGCCAGGGATGAAGGTGCGTCTGATCCAACGGGGCGGGCATTTGATCTTGCCGCCTTTCGAGGGCTATGCGATCGAGTCCGGCGATATCCTGATCGTCGCCGCGACGCGCGACGCGCTCGGGGGGGTGCTGTCGCAATATCCGGGATTTTTGCTCTCGGAGGAGGAGGAAAAAGCCATCGCCCCGAAGAAAACGGATGGCGCGGAGGGGGACGAGGAGGCCGGCGGCAGCCCGGAGCTGGATGAAAAAGTCGCGGAAACCAGGGTCCTGGCGGAAATCATGATCAAGCCCGGATCCCGGATGATCGACATGTCGCTGGAGCAGGTCGGTTTTCACCGCCAATTCGGCGCGATCGTCCTGGGGATACAGCGCCGGGCCCGGGTGGTACGCCGGCGGCTGGGCCGTATCCGGCTGGAGGCCGGGGACGTTCTTTTGATAGCGGGGAGCCGCGGCGCGGTCGATTCCATCCGTGAGCATCGGGACATGATCGTGCTGTCCGGTTCGAAGAGAGAGTTGCCCGTGCCGAAAAAGGCCCCGTTAGCGGCCGGGATCATGCTGGCGACGATTACGCTGGCGGCGACCGGGGTGATGACCATTCCCGTTGCCGCCATCACCGGCGCGGCCGCGATGATCGCCAGCGGCTGTCTGAACGTGCGGCAGGCGACCCGGGCGATCGACCGGAAAATTTTTCTGCTGGTCGGATCGATGCTGGCGCTGGGCACGGCTCTACAGGTCACGGATGGCGCGAAATTCATCGCGGAGCTTTTGCTGGAGGTTCCGTTCGCCGATACGCCGCTGGCGCTGGCGGCGCTTTTGTTTCTGGTCGTCGCGATCGCCACGAACGTCCTCAGCAACAATGCTTGCGCGATTTTATTTACGCCGATCGCGCTGAATATCGCGGTCAATATGGGGGTCGATCCGTTTATCTTCGCCGTGACCGTGATTTTCGGCGCGAATTGTTCCTTTGCCTCCCCCATCGGATACCAGACGAATTTGCTGGTCATGGGGCCGGGGCATTACCGTTTCCGGGATTTTATGAAGGCCGGCGTGCCGCTGATTCTCGTTTTATGGGGAACGTATATCGGAATCGCAAAGTTTTATTTCGGGCTGTGACGGGGCCAGGCGAGGGGGGCAGGGAAAAGGAAAAAGC
>JAGRJZ010000117.1 GCA_020442505.1 Alphaproteobacteria bacterium
ATAGGGGGGCAATATCGCTGGCTGTTCGAGACGCCCGTTACAATGACCTTTCGCCCCGCAGGAGGCAAGCAGGAGCCCATTAACCGGCGCATGACGCTTTTGCTGGAGGTCGGGCGTGTTCCGGCGGAACAAACCCCCGACGGTGATGGTATACGCCTTGAAAGCTGGGTCGTCCGGCCCGTCAAGAAACTGGCCGTTCCGGAAAAGCGTTGAGAAATAGGCTAAAGCCCCGCGATGGCCGTCTTTACGCGCTCAAATTCTTCCAGAATCTCGTGAACCAGCTCCCCGGCCGGATTTTTTTCTTCGGCTTCGGTTTGCAGATCGGCCGCCAGATCCCCCAGAACGGTGCAGCACGCCGACCGGGCGCCCCCTTTCAAGCTGTGCGCAGCTTCGCGGACGGCCGCGTGGTCTCCCTTTTCGTGGGCTTGTCTCAAACGGAGGATGACCGGGTCGATCATCCCCGGAAACAGACGTAGCATCTGGATCGTGCTTTCGTCCAGCCCGCCCATTTGCTGGCGGACGGCGTCCATGTCGATCGCGGGCGGAATAACGGCATTATTCGTGGTCGGTTCGTTTTGCGTTTCCTGCGGTGACTCCTCTCGCTCCTCCAGTAGCCCCCAGCGGATCAAAAGCCGCCGGAACTGTCCCAGGGAAACCGGTTTCAAAAGACATTCGTCAAAGCCATAGCTCATATAGACCTGACGCTGGGCCATTTGCACGTCTGCGGTCAGGACGATTACCGGAAAGTTTTGCTTGTTGCCTTCTTTTTCCTCTTGCTCCCGGATGGTTTTGACGACGCCGTAGCCGTCCATTTCCGGCATATGCAAATCGGTCAGCAAAATCCCGTATTGCCCGGATTGGAGCGCTACCAGGGCCTCTCGGCCGTTATAGGCGAAATCCGCCTCGACCCCCAGCTTATCCAGTTGCCGCCGGAGGACTTCGCGCACGCTGGCCGTGTCCTCTGCGATCAGAAGGCGCGTCGGACCGTCCGTCGAAACCTTGTGAACCTTGCTGGCCGCGTCGCGGACGGCCTCGCCCAGCCCGGCCCGGCTTGCCGGTTTGGATAGATACGTCACGCCCAAAGACTGAAGAGAATGTTGCAATCCGCTATCGTCCCGGACCGTGTACATGATCAAGCCCATAAAGGGCCGGACGTCCATGATCCGGCGGATCAGGTCAAGCCCCAACCCGTCCGGCAGGCCCTGGTCGATGACCCCGACATCGAAGGGGCGATGCGTAACCAGCGCCAGCGCTTCCTGACAGGTCGGACAGCTTTCGACCTTCGCGCCCATCGATTGGAGAGAGCGGACGATCTCCTTCGCGCCTTGTGGATGGTCCTCGACGGACAGGACCGAGATACCGTCCAAAGACGGCAATTCGACCGTTGTCGCCTCGGTGCTGACTTCCTGGGTCGGGATTTCAAACCAGAAGATCGATCCTTGTCCTTCCTGGCTCGTAACGCCGATATATCCCCCCATCAGTTCGACCAGTTTTTTGCAGATGGACAGGCCCAGCCCCGTGCCGCCGAACTTCCGGGAGGTCGAGCTATCCGCCTGGGTGAAAGGCTGGAAGAGCCGATCGGCGACCGTCTGCGGCATGCCGATGCCGGTATCCACGACTTCGAAACGGAGACCGATGGCATCGCCAGCGACGGATAAGGTCCGGCACGTCCGGGTCACACGAATCGTCACTGCCCCGCTTTCGGTGAATTTCAGGGCGTTCCCCATGAGATTCATCAAAATCTGCCGCAGTCGCTTGGGGTCGCCGATCACCACAAAGGGAACCTCTTGCGCGATATCGTGCCGTAGTTCGACAGGTTTTCCCTGAACCTTCACGGCCATGGCCTCGAGAATCCCGTAGATCAACGTCCGGATCGGGACTTCGAACACGTCCAGCTCC
>JAGRJZ010000118.1 GCA_020442505.1 Alphaproteobacteria bacterium
CCGATGATGATCGGCCCGGCGCCAATGATGCAGATGGATTTTATGTCGGTTCTTTTGGGCATTTGTTTCCTTTTTTATTTATTCACCACAGAGTTCACAGAGAATTCGTGGAGAACGTTGGATATTTTCTCAATAAGGTTGTTGTCGCCGTATGAAATAATGTTCTCAGTTATGGACTCTAATGCGGATGAAGCAGCTCCGCCCTCTTTGTAAAAGGCAATGACACGTTTTTGGAACATATCTGCCCATCCCAACTCTATTCCCGTTCCTGTGGAGGGATACGAAGTCTCTGCTAGAATAAGATCACAATCTTGAATGATTTTTTTAGTGTTTATAAACGAGTCTGGTGTTTCGTGAGGAAAAATAAATTCATGTTCACGATATATGGGGCTAACCTTTATCGGTTTGTATAGCAGGTTCTGGTAATCAAACCCGGTTGAGTGGCAAACATAAATTTTCATTTCATTATCTCTGTGGTGGATTTATTTTCCATCTTCTCTGTGATCTCAGTGTTCTCTGTGGTGAAGGTTTAAAAATTAGAAACCACAGGGATCACAGAGGACACAGAGTTATATCCTCCTGCGTATAATCCCGTCTTTCAACAGTTTCACATTAAAATTCATCAGTAACCCCAACGGATAGCCGCCCAGCCGCATATAGTTTAAAAGCTGCGCCTCGTCCATCGGCTGCAAGGCTTTGACGCTTTTTGTCTCGATGATGATCGTATCGGCGACAACGAAATCGGCGCGGTAAGCGTCGTCGATCACAACGCCGTCTATTTTGACGGGGATGAATGTTTCCTTCTCGAACGGAATATTCCGTTGCGTGAAAATATAGGCCAGTGCCTTTTGATAGGCGCTTTCGAGCAATCCCGGTCCCAGTTGCCTGTGGATGTAGATCGCGCAGTCTATAATTTTCCCGGACAGATTGTTCAGAGCCTGTTCGTCGAATTTTTGCACGAAAAGCTCTGTGATCTCTGTGTGCTCTGTGGTTAAAAAATCGTTCATCTCATCATCTCCACAAACCGGTCGAACAAATAGTGGCTGTCCTGTGGCCCCGGTGAGGCCTCCGGGTGATATTGCACGGAAAAGGCCGGTTTGTCGGTTACGCGCAGACCTTCGTTGGAGCCGTCGAACAAACTGACATGGGTGATATCAGTGTTCTGAGGTAATGACTCAGGCAAAACACAGAACCCATGGTTTTGACTGGTAATTTCCACCTTTCCAGTCTGCAAATCTTTGACCGGGTGGTTTGCGCCCCTGTGCCCAAGATGCATCTTTTTCGTTTTGCCGCCCAGCGCCAGCGCGAGAAGCTGATGCCCCAGGCAAATGCCGAAAATAGGCACGTTTTTCTCCAGAAGAGCGCGGATCGTCGGCACGGCGTAAGCGCCTGTAGCGGCGGGATCGCCCGGCCCGTTGGACAGAAAAACACCGTCGGGCTTGTACGCAAGGATCTCGTCCGCGTTTGTATGGGCCGGGACGACGGTGACTTTGCATCCGGCGGAAGTCAAGCAGCGCAGGATGTTGCGTTTGGCACCAAAATCCATGGCGACGACGTGGTATTCATTGCTCGTTGTTCGCTGTTCGTTGTTCGGAGACCAACAAGCCCCCTCCCACGCATAGACTTTCTCGCATGTGACCTCTTTGGCCAGATCCATGCCGTCGAGGCCGGGCCAGAGGCAGGCCTCTTCATAAAGCGCGTCAAGATCGAAAACCCCGTCCGGGCTGTGGCAGATTACCCCGTTCAGGGCCCCGCCGTCGCGGATGATGCGCGTTAGCGCACGCGTGTCCACGCCGCAAATCCCGGGAAGGTTTTTCTCGACAAGCCAATCGTTGAAGGGGGTTTGCGCGCGCCAGTTGGAGGGGCTCGTGATATCGTCCCTCACGATCAGGCCGCGCGCCGCCGGATTCGGGCATTCGAGATCCTTTTCGTTCGCGCCGACATTGCCGATATGCGGAAAGGTAAAGGTGATGATCTGGCCCGCGTAAGACGGATCGGTCAAGGTTTCCTGGTAACCGGTCATGCCGGTATTGAAACAGATTTCCCCGACGTTCTTTCCGGATGCCCCTATCCCGCGGCCCCATATGACCCGCCCGTCGGCCATGACAATGACGCCCGTTGCATTGGCAGGGGCTTTTATATTAGAAAGGTTCTTCATTGGATTCTCTAGCTCGTCTTTGCTAGAGATATTGTTCTTAAAGACTTCGTTCCGGAAAGGGAAGAGAAAAGTGAGCAAACGGGAAGAATTTAGCGCAGCGTTGAAGGAAGCTTTAAAAAGCAAGGATCAGATCGCCATGGCGACGATTCGTCTGATGATCGCGGCGATGAAGGATCGGGACATCGCTGCCCGTGGACAGGGCGGCACTGCGGAGGGAATCTCCGACAAGGATATCCTCGGGATGCTTCAATCCATGGTCAAACAGCGCCAGGAGAGCATAAAAACATACCGAGAGGCGGCGCGAAACGACCTGGCCGATCGGGAGGAAGCAGAAATTTCCATTATACAACGTTTTTTACCGCGGGCTCTGGATGGGTATGAAACCTGCGAGGCGATCAATACGATCATCGCGGATATCGGGGCGGCGGATATCAAGGATATGGGAAAGGTTATGGCGGAGCTGAAAATCCGTTATGCCGGTCAGATTGACATGGCCAAAGCCGGAGGAATCGTCAGAGAAAAACTGGCCGGCTAGATTCCGGAAAACGTCTTTCCGTACCCGCTTATCGGCGGCGTTCCCCTTTGGAAGAGAATCATGAAATTTAAAAGTTGAATTTGGAGGCATTTTCCTGTACATTCCTCTTCATCACAAAGCAAGAGGTTTCTTCACACACAAGATTGTGCTGAACGGTTCCTTCCTTGATAAAGGACTTTAGAAGGCTATTCTATTGTCTTGTGTTTGCGTCTCTTTTTTTCGCTTAAAAGAGTCGCGGTTTTTTGTTCTGATCTCTAACAAAAAAGGAAAAAAAATGGCTGGTAACGATAATATCGATTTTGCCACAGGGGATTATGTTGTGTATCCGGCGCATGGCGTTGGCCGGGTCGAGGGTGTGAGCACCGAAGCAATTGCCGGAATGGATGTCACTTTGTACACGATTTCCTTCAAGAAGGACCGGATGCGCTTAAAGGTGCCGGCGATGAATGTCGCGCGCGTGGGGCTGCGGAAATTGTCCTCCGAAGACCGCCTGAAGGATGCGATCGACACGTTGCAGGGACGCTCCCGCGTGCGTCGGGCGATGTGGTCTCGCCGGGCGGCCGAGTATGAAACAAAGATCAATTCCGGCGACCCGGTCGCGATCGCGGAAGTGTTGCGCGATTTGAAACGCAGCAACGACGATACCGAGCAATCCTACAGCGAGCGGCAGATCTACCAATCCGCACTGGAGCGTTTGGCTCGTGAAGTGGCTGCGGTCGAGAGCATTACCGAAGATCAGGCAAGCGACAAGCTGGAAGATATGATGACCAAATCCGCGAAAAAGAAAGCAGCGTAGTTTTTTCTTTTCTCTTTGGAAAAAGCCCCTCTTCGGACGGGGCTTTTTTTGTTGGGGGAATATCTTGTCAGCAAGGCAGGTGAACGGTCACGCGCAGGCCGCCATGCGGGCTGTCGTCAAGCGTGATCTCGCCGCCATGGGCGTGGATCACGTCCTGCGCGATGGGAAGACCCAAACCGACCCCTCCCGTATCGGCGTTGCGGGAAGGATCGACCCGATAGAAGGGTTTAAAGACCGCCTCCCTTTCCTCCGGGGCGATTCCGGGGCCATCATCGTCGATCGTAATCACGATGCGATCCTCGTCTTTGCCGGCGGAAATCCAGATGTTTCCTGCGTATTTGCGGGCGTTTCCGAGCAAATTCGCAAGACAACGCTCGAAAACAAGCGGCTTCAGAAACAAAGACAAACCGTCCGCGGATTCCAGAAAAACGGTTCCGCCCGCCCGGCGTTCGTTTTCCGCCAGACGCTCCAGAAGGGGCGTCAGGGAAACACGCAGGGTCTGTTCTTCGCCTTCCCCCCGGACGAAATCCAGATAGGCGTCGATCATGCGCTCCATATCCGCGATATCGGCTTCCAGTGCCGCCACATCGGGGCAGGCCTGCATCATTGCGGTTTGCAGTTTCATGCGCGTCAAGGGGGTTCTGAGGTCGTGCGACACCCCGCTCAGCATCGCGGTGCGTTGTTCGATCTGACGGCGGATACGGCCCTGCATGTCTAGAAAAGCCTCGGCTGCCTGCCGGACTTCCCGAGCACCTTCCGGCTTAAAAGAGCCCGGAATGTCCCGCCCCTTCCCAAAACGTTCCGCGGCCACGGCCAGCCGGCGGATCGGGCGGATTTGGTTGCGCATAAACAAAATAGCGACGACAAGCAGCACGATCGAAATCCCGAACATCCACAGCAAGAAAATATATCCCGAAGAGGTAAAAAGCCGCCGCTGAGGAAGGGAAACCCGTAACATCCCGTTTTCAAGCTGAATGGCGATCTCAACCCATTTTTCCCCCAGATCCATCTCCACAGCGTAGGGACGGCGAACCTGTTCGTCGAGGGCACGGGACAAAAAGCCGAAGACGACATTCTCCTTCGCCTGTGTCGTAAAATCCAACGAAAATGGCTTTTCTCCCCGAGAGACGGGAAAGGGCGCTTCCGGTGCGAAGGTGATAAGAAAATCGAGATGCTGGGCTGTAAAGGCCGCGACTTGACGGGCGCGGTCTTGCGCGGTGCCGTCTCTCCCGTTTTCGATATAATCGGTAATGCCGGCGATTTCGCCTGCAACGGCAAACGCCAGCCGGGCCGAGGTACGATTCCAGTGGCGTTCGAAAAATAAATATGTTCCAAAGACCTGGATCAAGACGATCGGGACGATCAAAATCAAAAGCGACCGGCCCATCAGGCTGCGGGGCAGGATTGTTTTCAGGGTTTTGATCATAGTTCCTCGATCCGCAGTAAATAGCCCTTTCCCCGGACGGTCTGCAAATAACGGGTGGCGTCGCCGTCTGTTTCCAGTTTTTTGCGCAGGCGGGTGACCTGGACGTCGATCGTACGCTCG
>JAGRJZ010000009.1 GCA_020442505.1 Alphaproteobacteria bacterium
GTGTAGATCTCGGTGGTGGGCGTATCAGTAAAAAAAAAAGAATCGGCGTGGAGGGAAACGAACAAATCCGCGTCTTTCGCGCGGGCGATCGCGACGCGCTGGTGCAGGCGTAGATAGACGTCTTTGTCGCGCGTCAGAAAGACCTGATAACGTCCCGTCGATTCGAGCTCCTTTTTGAGCGCGCGGGCCATGGCCAGCGTCACGTGTTTTTCAAAAACTCCGTTTGCGCCGACCGCCCCGGGGTCAACACCGCCATGTCCGGCGTCGATGACGATGATCGGTTTGCGGACGGCCGATGGCAGGGGCGCGGAAGGCTTCCTGTCCGGCAGGGCCATGCCGCTGACGGCGGCCGTTTGAAGCGGAGGAGGGGGGGGCGATGCGTCGGATGAAAGGCTGCCGTAGGTTTTGTTTTTCTCTTGAGAAAACGCCGTCGGGGCGCGCGGAGCGAAATCGACAACCAGCCGGTCGGGCTTGCCGCTTGTCGCCGGGAGGACAAAAGCCGCCTCGATTCCGACCGGGCGTTCCATGTCCAGCACGATCCGGGAGATTCCTGGTTGTAACTGTCCCTGGCGGATGTTTTTGACGCCGCTGGCGGCCGGGCGGCTGATGGCGCCTGTGCGCCAGTCGAAATCCGGCAGGTCGATCACCATCCGGTAGGGAGATTCAAGCATGAAAAGCCTGAAATCAGCCCTCTCGCTAAGATCCAAAACCAGCCGTGTCTTGTTTTCGTAGCTACCGAATCGGACGTCGTCGACGGACAGGGCCAAGCCTGCCCGCGGCCAGAAAAGCAGGGCGCATAACGCAAAAAACGGATAGAGAAGTAGAAAAAATAAAGTTTTTCGCAAAAGCGGGCCCCGTTGGTGGATTTTCTGCTCTCTTGTCTAGCATATTTTTTTCCGTTCAGGAAAGTTTTGTGCCTATAATGCGGCATGAGCGTTTTTGATATTCTTGTTAAATACTATCCGGCTTTTCTGGAAGGACTGGGTGTCAGCCTTCAACTGGCTTCCGTCGTCTGGATCGTTGGAATCGTTCTGGGCGGCGCTTTGGGCTTGGCCGGCGCGCGCTGGCGCCTGTGGGTCGGGGGACCGTCCCGGTTTTTTTCCTTTCTTTTGTCCGGCGTGCCGATCCTGGTGTTTCTTTTCTGGCTGCACTACCCTGCCCAGGCGGTTTTCGAAGTGGTGATCAACCCCTTCTTTACGGCCGCGGTGACGCTGTCGATCGTTAACATCTTTGGCGTGGCGGATATCGTGCGCGGGGCTCTGACGGATTTTCCCCAGCAATATCTGACGGCTGCCAAAGTGACGGGGCTGACCCGCCGCCAGACCGTTTTTAACATCCAGCTTCCCTTGATTCTGAGGTCTATTTTGCCCGCTTTGATGATGCTTCAGGTCGTCATGTTGCACACGACCTTGTTCGCCTCTTTGATTTCTGTGGAGGAAATCTTTCGGGTCGCTCAAAGAATTAACGCGCAAATTTATCGTCCCGTCGAAATCTATACGGCGCTGGGGATGTTTTTCCTGGCGGTCAGCCTTCCGATTAACGGGGTCGCGCTTTGGCTGCGGGCGCGCTATACCCGCGATACGTCCGAGCAATAAGTTTTTTGCGCTTTGTTGTTGACTCGCGCCGTGGTTTTGGTTATAACCGTCCTGTCTTTACAGAAAGAATCTTCCTTAACATTGTTTGGGTTCTAGGAGAAAGCGGGACTTCCCGCGCAACGTGCAGGGTCTACGGACGCCCTTTTACAGTTGCACAGTTAAAGACGTTTTTTCACAGCATTGCCGATGAAATTGTTTCTATCTGCTTCTGAATGATCCTTACAAATCCTTACAATACGCATGAACCTCTCCATTTTATTCGAAAGTCTCCCATGAATCTCCAGGAATTAAAGACCCGCTCTCCCGCCGAATTGCTCGCCTTTGCCGAAGAGCTCGGTATCGAAGGCTGTAGCGCGATGCGCAAACAGGACATGATGTTTGCGATTCTCAAGGAACTCGCGACCCAGGACGTGCCGATCTCCGGCACCGGGGTTTTGGAGGTCTTGCAGGACGGGTTCGGCTTTCTGCGCAGTCCGGAGGAAAATTACCTTCCGGGGCCGGACGATATTTATGTGTCTCCCAGTCAGGTGCGTCGGTTTGGTCTGCGGACAGGGGATATTATCGAGGGCGGGATCCGGGCGCCCAAAGACAACGAACGGTATTTCGCGTTGATCCAGGTCAGCTCCGTGAACGGCGAAACGCCGGAGAAAATTCGTCACAGGATTAATTTCGACAATCTGACGCCGCTTTATCCGGAGCGAAAAATCAATCTGGAAATCGATGATCCGACCAAGAAGGCGAATCTTCAGCGCGTGATCGAGCTGACCTCTCCGTTGGGCTTTGGGCAGCGGGCGTTGATCGTCGCGCCGCCACGGACCGGGAAAACCGTGATGTTGCAGGAGATCGCCCATTCGATCTCCGCCAACCATCCGGAATCGTATTTGATCGTTCTGTTGATCGACGAACGGCCGGAGGAGGTTACCGATATGGCCCGATCCGTCCGCGGGGAGGTTATTTCCTCGACCTTCGACGAACCTGCCGCCCGTCACGTCCAGGTCGCGGAAATGGTGATGGAAAAGGCCAAACGTCTGGTCGAGCAAAAACGCGACGTCATCATTTTGCTGGATTCCATTACACGTCTCGCGCGGGCTTATAACACGGTGGTGCCCAGCTCCGGGAAGGTCCTGACCGGCGGGGTGGACGCCAACGCCCTTCAGCGTCCGAAGCGCTTCTTCGGCGCCGCGCGGAATATCGAGCAGGGGGGCTCTCTGACCATTATCGCAACGGCCCTGATCGACACGGGCTCTCGGATGGACGAGGTTATCTTCGAGGAATTCAAGGGCACGGGGAACTCCGAAATCGTGCTGGATCGGAAAATCGCCGATAAACGGGTTTTCCCGGCGATCGATATTCAGAAATCCGGCACGCGGAAGGAAGAACTTCTGGTGGGCAAGGATATGCTCCAGAAAATGTGGGTGTTACGCCGCATTCTCAACCCGATGGGAACCGTGGACGCGATCGAGTTTCTGCTTGGCAAGATGAAGGCCACCAAAAACAACGCGGAATTCTTCCAGAGTATGAACCAGTAGGTTTCCAGGCTTTCTCACCCGGCGGCCATCCATCGCGCGCGCCAGGCTTGGAACATCAACACCGTCCACAAAGCCGTCTCGGCTTGGCCGTGCCCGGCCAGATGCGTATTCCAGATTGTGCGGATCGGTTCCGGGTTTAAAAACCCGCCCTCCGCAAGACGGGATTCGGACAAAAGATCGTCGGCCCATTCCCGCAACGGTCCCCGTAGCCACGACCCGATAGGTGCGGAAAACCCCTGTTTCGGACGCTCGAACAGCGTCCGCGGCACATGCCGGGCCAAAACCTCGCGCAAGAGCCATTTTCCCTGTCCGCCGCGGATTTTTTTGTCCAGCGGCAAGGCCCAGCAATAGGCAAACAACCCCGCGTCTAGCAGCGGCGAGCGGACCTCCAGCGCCTCGGCCATGCTGGCCCGGTCGATTTTTGTCAGGACGTCCCCCGGCAGATAAGCCAGAGCGTCGGCCGCCATCATCTGCTCCGCGAAGGTGAGTCCTCCAGGGTGCCACGATGGATCTGTCAGGGGAATTGGCGGCTCCGCCCCCCCGGGGACCAGCGCCGCAGGGTCTTGCCAATGGCTTGTCAGATAACGATAGGCTTGCCACGGGTCCGCAGCTTGCAGCATGCCTGCGGCTTTATGAAGCCGGATGCCGAATTGGGGATGGCGCGGGCGCATCCAGTTCCAATAGGCCGGCGGTATTTGTTGCACGGCCTGTCCCCCCGCCTTCCGGAGGGGGAAGGGAAGCCAGCCCAGCCGTCGCCATAAAGACGGCGTGAAGATATGGCGGTTATAGCCGCCCAGTAGTTCGTCTCCGCCGTCCCCCGACAAGACGACCGTGACAAAACGCCGGGCTTCATGCGCCAGGAGCGCCGTCGGGACTTGCGATATATCGGCGAACGGTTCGTCGTAAATATCGGGCAGAGCCGGTAAAAGCGCCTGTGCATCCTGTGCCGTCACGGTCACGGCGTGGTGATCCGTTCCCAGATGGGCCGCTATCTTTGCCGCATGGCCGGATTCGTCGAATCCCGATTCCGAAAATCCGATGGAAAAGGTTTTGACGGGGCGGGTGGAGAGGTTTTGCATGAGCGCGACCACGGCGCTGGAGTCGATTCCGCCTGATAAAAACGCGCCCACGGGCACGTCAGCGGCCATCCGGCTGGTCACGCAGCGTGTGAGGCGCGCTTCGAACGCGTCGCGGGCGGTTTGATCGTCTTCGTCCGTGATATGCTGTCTGGCGTCTTCGATGGTGCGGGGCAGGGACCAGTACGTCTCCATCAGGGGGCGCAAATCCGTTCCGGCCGCGGGCGCACCGGGGGCAACCATCATGCGGCTTCCGGGCAAAAGTTGCCACACGGAGTCGTAGATCGAAAACGGCGCGGGAACGTAGCCGTAGCGCATGTAAAGGGTCAAGGCTTGCCGGCTGATTCGGGGGGTGAAGTCCGGATGGGCCCGCAGGGCCTTCAGCTCCGAAGCGAATAGCAGCGTGTTTCCGGCCCAGCCGACATAAAGCGGTTTTTTTCCCAGCCGGTCGCGGATCAGGTGAAGCCGCTTGTCCCGGCGATCCCACAGGGCAAAGGCGAACATGCCCTCGAGTTTTTGCAGGGTCTGGTCGATGCCCCAATGCTCGAATCCGGCCAGCATGACCTCCGTATCCGAACGACCGCGAAAGGAGATGCCCGCGGCGCGCAGATCGGCTTGCAAGGCCTGGAAATTGTAGATTTCTCCGTTGAAGACGATCACGTAGCGCCCGGTGGTGGATTCCATCGGTTGCGCCCCTTCGGGGGACGGATCGACGATGGCAAGCCGGCGATGCCCCAGCAAGAGCGGCAGGTCTTTTTCCTGCCACGTGCCGCGTCCGTCCGGTCCGCGTCGCGCCAGAGAATCCGTCATCGTGCGGCCGATTCGGTCGCGGTCGGCCGTGTCGTGGCAGGGACTTGTTTCAAAAAATCCGGCGATTCCGCACATGTTGTTATCTTTTGCTCTTTTGCGGCGGGGTGCTTGACCTGCCGGGCGAACATGCCATATTAGTAACGCAATCAGGCGTTCTTATATACAACGAAGGAGACTATCATGGCCAGCGTCAACGTCACAGACGACAATTTCGAAACCGAAGTGCTGAAGGC
>JAGRJZ010000119.1 GCA_020442505.1 Alphaproteobacteria bacterium
AGCTTGCGTACCTCGTGCTGGCTTTTGCCGCAAAACGAACAGTAAAGCGTGTTTTTGCTGTCTTCTTTGTCTTTGGCCATGGAAAATGTCCTGCTTTTCTAAAGACGAATCAATCTAGTTCAATTTAGCCAAGGGGGGTAAACTCGCGCAAGCCCCTTTCTCTCCGGAAACGTGTTTTTGTGCGCAAAGGCTTTCCTTTTTCCGGACTGTAGGATAATCCTTGCCTGCGAGATATTAAGAAACGATGAAAAAATGGCGCTGAAAAAACTGGACGAGTTGATAGAGGATTTTTCCCTGTTTGAAGACTGGGAGGAGCGCTACGCCTATCTGATCGAGTGCGGTCGGCAATTGCCACCGATGGTAGAATCGCTGAAGACGGAGGGCGCGATCGTCAAGGGCTGCACCTCCCGGGTTTGGCTGGTCGCGGAAAGACGGCCGAAGGGCCGCTTTCACTTCATCGCCGATAGCGATGCCCAGATTGTGCGGGGATTGATCTATCTCCTGCTCTGCGCGTATCAGGATAAAACGCCGGCCGAGATCGCTGGATACGATATCGAATCCGCGTTCGAAAGGCTGGGCCTGTACCAGCATCTCAGCCCCAACCGCCGGAACGGCTTTTTCGCTATGATGGAGAAAATCAGGACTCTGGCGTCCACGTCTCCGGATCGGCCGTGATTTGCGCGCCTGTCGTCATGTATTTAACCTCGTGCCCCTGTCCGTCTTCGAAGGGCGGAAACCAGATATAGGGAATCCCCTTTTTCTCCGCATAGGCGAGCTGTTTTTTCAGCTTTTGCGGCGCGTGGTAAAGCTCCACCTTATAGCCGCGCGCGCGTAGAGCCCGGGCCGTTTCGGCAGCGGCGGCCCGCCGCTCTTCGGCCGGAAGCACCACCAGCATATCTGCAGGGGATTTCCGGCCCGCCTTGATATGGCCGTGATGCTCCAGAACCGCGAATAAACGCGTCAGCCCGATCGAAATCCCCACGCCCGGCAAATGCTTGTTGATGTAGGAGCCGGCCAGATCATCGTACCGCCCGCCGGAGCAAACGGAAGACGTAAACGCCGGAATATCCAGAAGCCGCGTTTCGTACACCGTGCCGGTGTAGTAGTCCAGCCCGCGCACGATCGAGAGATCTGCCGTAACGGCATGGTCGGGCAGGTGGCGGAGCTGTTCGAGGACAAAGGCGAGTTCGGCGACGCCTTCGGTTATGACGTCGTCTCCCTGAAGGGAGAGGGATTCTATACGCGCTTTTAACGTCTCCGGATCCCGGGTCTTGATCTGCGCCAATGCCATGAGGCTGTCGTTTTGCGCGGAAGAAAGGCCGAGCGCGCTTAACCCTTCGCGCACCCCGTCCGCACCGATTTTGTCCATCTTGTCGATCATGCGCGTGACCGGAACCGGATCGGCAATCCCCAGCGCGCCGCAAAGGCCGGTCAGGATCTTGCGATTGCTGACCTTGATCTGGACCCGGCCGATATCCAGCCCTTCCAGCGCTTCGTAGATCACGGCCGGCATTTCCGCGTCGAAATGCAGGGGCAAATGATCGACGCCGATCACGTCGATATCGCATTGGTAGAATTCCCGTTCCCGGCCCAGTTGCGGCCGTTCGCCCCGCCAGACGCGCTGCATCTGATAGCGTTTGAAGGGGAAGACCAGGTCATTGAAATGCTGCGCCGTATAGCGCGCGAGCGGTACGGTCTGGTCGAAATGAAGAGCAAGCCGCGCTTCGCTGTCGTCGTCCTCGTCCCTGTGCAGGCGCTCCAGGACGTAGATCTCCTTGTCTACCTCCCCTTTCGCGCGCAGCACGTCGAGCGCTTCGACGGACGGGGTTTCGATCGAGCAAAACCCGTAAGATTCGAAGACCCTCCGGATGTGGTCCATCCAGCCCTGCTCGACGAGCCTGATTTCCGGCAGCCACTCGGGAAATCCGGAAATCGGCACCGGTTTGTATGTTTTTCTTTTCTCGTCACTCATGCCAAAACATTTACGGGAAAGCCCCGCTTCAGGCAAGAGCCGTTTTGGGCACGCACGCCGCTCCGTTGTAAAAAATCGTGTGCGAGGGCTTTTATTCATGGTAAAAAACGGTGATGACAACGCTTCTTTCCATTGATCAGGGTACGACCTCCTCCCGCGCGATCCTGTTTTCCGAAAACGGCGAAATCCTGGCCGTGCGGCAAAAAGAGCTTCCTCTGCACTATCCGCAAAAAGGCTGGGTCGAACAAGATCCGGAGGATATCCGGGACGACACGCTGTGGGCCGCGCGGGCCGTTTTGACGGAGTCCGGGGAAATCCCCGCCGCCGTTGGAATCACGAACCAGCGGGAGACCGTCATCGTCTGGGACCGCGCCACCGGGCGGCCGGTTTACAACGCGATCGTCTGGCAAGACCGCCGAACAGCGGATCTTTGCGAACGCCTTAAAAAAGGGGGGCACGAACCCGCCGTTACCGCCCGGACGGGCTTGTTGCTCGATCCTTATTTCTCCGCGACGAAACTAGCCTGGATCCTCGATCATGTGGAAGGCGCCCGCGCACGGGCTGAGAGGGGCGATCTTGCTTTTGGGACCGTTGATAGCTGGCTGCTCTGGAACCTGACCGGGGGGGACATCCACGCCACCGACACGACCAACGCGGCCCGGACGATGCTGTTCAACGTCCGGGAAAATGACTGGGACGACAGGCTTTTGTCTCTGTTCAACGTTCCCCGGGCTCTTTTACCGGCGGTTCACGATAACACCAGCGTTTTCGGCCAGACGACGCTTTTGTGCGACCGAACATTGGCGATTACCGGCATGGCGGGGGATCAGCACGCCGCCGTGATTGGTCAAGCCTGCTTCGCCGAAGGCATGGTCAAGGCGACCTACGGCACGGGTTGCTTCGCTCTGATGAATATTGGCTCAAACTTTCGGGAGTCGCAAAACCGGCTTTTGACCACGCCCGCCTATCGCCTGGATGGGAGGACGACCTACGCGCTGGAGGGGTCCATCTTCGTTGCCGGGGCGGCAATCCAGTGGCTCCGCGACAATCTGCGCCTGTTTTCCGACGCCGCCGAAAGCGAGGCGCTCGCCACGTCCGTTTCCGACAATAACGGGGTTTATTTCGTTCCGGCCTTTACCGGGCTGGGCGCGCCTTATTGGAACCCGCACGCCCGCGCGGCGATTATCGGCCTGACGCGCGAAAGCAACGCCGCCCATATCACCCGCGCGGCGCTCGAGGCCCAGGCCTATCAAACCCGGGATCTGATGGACGCCATGAAGGCCGATGCGGGCGGGCTTTCGGCCGAGATCCGGGCCGATGGCGGGCTTGTCGCCAACGGGTTTGTCTGTCAGCTCATCGCGGATATAATCGACCGGCCGCTCGAAATCCCGACCGTCTCCGAAACCACGGCGCTGGGGGCGGCGTATCTGGCCGGTCTGCAAAGCGGGGTTTATCGGGACCTGGACGACCTTGCCGGCCGCTGGCGCTGCGATCGACGCTTTTCTCCTGCTTTGCCCCCGGCGCAAAGCGCGGCTCTTCTCGATGGCTGGCGCGCGGCCATCCATGCGGTCCAATCCGTTTCGGGTGCTTGAAATTTCCTCTGGCGCGAACAAACAAAAAGACCGGATCGTGACAATCCGGTCTTTTTTCGTATCGGTTATAAAGGCTTATTTTTTGCCCATGGTGGTGAGCAGCGCGATCGGCACAAGGCCGAGAAGAACGCTGGTCGTCCAGGCAAGGAACAGCCCGACCATGACCACCAGCACGGACATCATGTCGCCGGTCAGGTCTTTTTTATGCAGGATCGTCCCGCCGAGCCACAGCACGAACAGGGATCCGATGACCGTATGGACGTGTCCGCCTTCGAAAAACGTCCCGACCGTTCCGTCGATCAGGCCGACATGGCCCAGAACGAAAACCGTTACCGTCGACAGCCCGACCAAAAGCACCAGATGCGTCAGATAAAACAAAAACGCGCCCATAAAATCGTGCTTTACGCCGAGATCCAAGGTTTTTCCAAACATGACAACCTCCTTTGGTTTGGTTTCACCAACCGTGCCTGTCCGTTGTGCAGACGAAACAGGCGCGATCCTTTTTTACTGGTCCACCAGTTCGGTGTCCCAATAAAGAAAATCCCCCCAGCTTTCGTGCAGAAAATTGGGGGGAAACTTCTTGCCTTGCCGCTGCAAATCCGTAAGGCGCGGCTGCCGCGGCTTCGATAAGGGATGCATATGGCAGTCATCCGGCATTTTGTCCCCCTTCGCCAGGTTACAGGCCCGGCACGCCGTCACGATGTTGTCCCATTGGGTCCGGCCGCCGCGGGACCGGGGAACCACGTGATCGAACGTCAAATCGGTCGCCCGAAAGCGGTCGCCGCAATACTGGCACGTAAACCCGTCCCGCAGGAACAGGTTAAAGCGCGTAAAGGCGGGCCCGCGTTCCTGTGGCACGTATTCCTTGAGCGCCAGTACGCTGGGCAGCCGGATCGCGCGGGAGGGAGAGTGGACGACCTGCTCGTATTCCGAGACGACGATCACCGATTCCCGAAAAAGCGCCCTGATCGCGTCCTGCCAGGACCAAAGCGACAGGGGGAAATAGCTGAGCGGACGATAATCCGCGTTCAGGATCAAAGCGGGACATTGCTCGGGTGATGTCATCGACAAGACCGTATCCATTTCCGTCTCCCTTCCCTTTCATTTTACCGTAAAACGAAGAAAAAAGACAGGATTCCGGTACAAAAACCAATCATGCAGCGCAAAAAACATACATTTTATTTCAAAAATAATATATTATATGTAATAATAATTTAATTGCTTTATTCTTTTCTTCACTTTTTCTTTTTATCCTTTTAAGAAAGGCGGAAAAGGAAGAGGAGAAAAAAGCCCATGTCCTCCAGCTCACAAGACGAAACCTTCGAAGAACGGACCCAGTGGCACTGGCGCAATACCATGCGCCCGGTACGGTTTTTTGGGCTGGACGCCCGGGCGGTCATTCCTTTTTGCGTGTTGCTGGTCTATGCCCGTCCGGTGACGCTTTTCATAACTGCAGTGGTAACTTTTACCTTTTATTTCTTCGAGCGCAGAGGGTTGACCTTTCCCGCCGCGTTGCGGGCTTTGCGGAGCTGGTTGATCGGTTCGCGCCGGCCGGGGCTCGTGTCTTTCCGCCGCCGCCGCGAGATTGATTACGGATAACCAGAAAAAATCTTGCTGAAAAATGTGCAAAGCCGACGAACGGTCCTTGTCATTTGGACCGTCCTTCTCTATTCTCCGGATCAGTCTTCTGACAGTGTGACGATGTCCTTTTCCCTGTGAGGAAAGGCGTGCGTATATCCGCTTTGCGCGATGCGGGGATGAAAACGGAGCCATGATGCTGATGCCGGCCAGACAAAAAAAGACGATGCTTTCCTTTTTTCGCGGATTCGCCGGGGTCTTGTGTTTTGTTTCGTTGACCGGGGGGGCGATTTCGTCCGCCCGGGCCGGTTTCGAATGGACGCCCCCCGCGCAGGAAACAAGCTCCGCCCCGACGGCGGCTCATCATGCGCCTTCCGCCCCTCCGATGATGCCGGAACAGCTTCCGGTTCCGGTCGACGTGATGCCGCTGATCCCCATGCCGGGGGATGACGTGATGCCCGCCGCGCCCCAGATGGATATGAGGGCCGGAACGGCACCCCGCGTTGTCCCGCGCCCGTCTGCGATGGATTCGTCCGGAGGGCTTGTGGACGGATTTGGCAAGGATATCCCCCTTTCCCTGGCGATTCAGCAAATCGCTCCGTCCCCCTATAAGTGGTCGTTCGCTCCGGGAACGGACCAAAACACCGAACTGTCGTGGACGGGGGGAAAGCCCTGGCGTGAGACGCTTGGGGCGGCGCTTGCGCCTCATGGTCTGACCTTTTCTGAATCGGGGCACACAATTTGTGTCGTTCCGAAGACAGAGACAATGGCCGCGCCGATTCCCCGTCCGATGATGGATCATTCGGTGCTGCCGGTGTCTCCGGCTGTTTCCGTTCGACCACCGCCTTTTGCACGGCCGGACGTTCTTCCCGAGGGGTTGGTGTCCATACCCCTGTCGCGGCCTCTCCCATCTCAGATCGCCCCGCCGATCGGCGGTGTATATCCCTGGCATGCGGAGAAGGATCAGAGCCTCTACCAGCTTTTGACGCAGTGGTCGAACATCATGGGGGCGCAGTTGATCTGGCACGCCAAGCGGGATTATCTCCTGCCGCAGAAGCTTGATATGGACGGGACCTATCCGGTCGCGCTGCGCGAGGCCCTGAGTCTGTTCGACGATCACAGCCCCCGGCCCGTTGGAAAGCTCTACCCGGTCGGGATCGACACCCCCGCCGTTCTCGTGGTTCAGGACGATTAGATAAAATTCACGAGGCTAAGATCGCTAAGCGAGGCGGTCACACGGAAAGACGCCTCCAGTTGGATTTGCAGGCTGTTCAGCTTCACCGCGGTTTCGTTGAGATCGACGTCTTCCACGTCGCTGATGATACCGGACAGCACGTTTTTCTCGATTTTGTAGTTTTCCTGGATCTGGTTCATCTGCGCTTGAACCTGGCTTAGGGAAAACCGTTCGTTTACAAGCGAATCAATTCCTGTTGTCAGCATCCGCGCGAGATCGTTAAAGACCTGATAGAAATTTTCGTTCTGCTCCTGCTTCGTTGCCCCGGGGGCCGTGACCGTCGCGGCCGGATCGTCGGCCTCGCGCGTGACTTCGTCCAAAGACTGGGTCAGGTTTTTAATGGCCCCGATGGCCACCAGAATATCCCGAAACCCGGATTCGTTGGCCTTGACGGTGTAGTCCAGCTCGGTTTTTTCATCGACGCGGACAAAAATGCTCTTGCTTTTGCCGCTGCTCAAGACGGCCGAATAACCGACCACCGTATCGTTCAACTGCGCTGTGTCGCGGTAGCTGTCGACAAGCTCATCCGTGTCGATCCCGGTGGTGACCCACTGATTGATCCGTGTCGCGAGATAGCTATCCAGAGAGCCGGTGTCGCGGACGGGCTGGTCGCGCGTACCGGCCCCGCCAAACAGGTAACGGTCTCCGTCCTGTTCGTTCATCAGGCTGAGGATGAAATCGAAGCTGTTCGCAGCCAGGTCCCCGATCGTCCCGAGCTCGAACTCCCCGGATTGCGTCTGGATTTCCAGAGCGTTCAGGACGTTTTCGGCTTGCTGCTGGACCGTGGCGATCGTCGAATCCATTAATTTGATTCGCCGGTCCGCGATCGTAATGTTTCCGATATAGGTCTCAATGCTTTTGAAGTCCGCGCGCGCGCGTTCGGAAGTAATCACGCCCGTTTCCAACCCCTTGAAGAGACGGGTCTTCTTTCCCGAGGAAAGCTGGTATTGCAGGGTCGAAAGCTGGCTTTGCACAAGCTTGATTCGTTCCGTCTGCTCCAAAGACTGTCCGGCGGTTGAAATGAATGTCATGATCTTTATGCCTTTTGCTTCAAAAAGTTAACGTGCCCTAGATCGCGGCCAGAAGATCCTGAAACATCTCGTCGATGGCCGTCACCGCCCGCGACGCGGCGGCGAAGGAGGTCTGGATCAGGATCATGTGGGATAATTCCTCCTCGATATTGACCCCCGATTCGTCCAAAAGACGGCGTTGTAGAAGGTCGTGAAAAGTCGTCTCGTCCTCCTTCTGGGCGTCGATCAGGTTGATTTCCTCGGTTTGTCGGTTGACCATTTTCTGGGCATAGTCCAGCAAATCGGTCGTGCTGATCGCGCCCGTGTCGATATCGGCCCCGGGCCCCAGATTGACGGAGCGAAAGGGAATGCTCGTTTTGTACAGAACGTCGCTGACGGGATCGCTGTTCCCGAACAGGGAGGCCAGTATGCCGTCTCCCGCCGCCGCGCCGATTCCGCCGGTGCCGTCCGATTCGAACGGCCCGCCGAACAGGCGGATATCCCCGCCAAAGACCGGTCCGCCGTTGCTGTCGTCGTTTCCGGGACGGAGGGTCAAAAACCCGGTCGTCGCGTCGATATCGGCGAACAGGCCCGGTACCCCGGTCTGGGTGGCCGAGTCGTATTCCAATTTGTCCAGAAGCTCTGTTTCCGTGTCGCCCGGCTCGATCGTGACGCGCACGGGCGGATCGTTTCCGATCTGCACGTCGAAATAGGGGTCTTCCGTGGTAAAGCTCTCTTCGCTCAGCCCCAGGAACGTCATCCCGGCCGCGCGCATCCCGGTTGGCAGGGTGCTGGCGTCCAGCGTCACGTTTCCGCGGCTTTCGATGATAAGCTGGCCGTAGGGGCTGCGCCGCGCGACCGCGACGAAGGCAGGATCGACCGGCAGGGCGGCGATTTCGTTGTTGATCTCCGCGATGATTTGGT
Source organism: Alphaproteobacteria bacterium (assembly GCA_020442505.1). Taxonomy (GTDB): domain Bacteria; phylum Pseudomonadota; class Alphaproteobacteria; order Micavibrionales; family Micavibrionaceae; genus JACKJA01. The sequence goes on from JAGRJZ010000119.1 coordinate 8,311, forward strand.
CGAGCGCGTCTTGTCCCGCGCCCAGAGGAATCGCAGCCGCGTCGGTCAGGCTCACGGTGATCGTCTCGGGCCCGATCCCCAGGCGGGGTTCCTCGAAAGTGATCTGGAACTCGTCCAGAAGCGGCGGCGCGCCGGAAGGCAAAAACGCCGCGCTGCCGGCGGATAAAAGCGCGTTTACGTCCGAATAGGCGGACAGGTTTGTTGTGCCGGTGATCTGGTTTTGGGAATACAGCCCCAGCCACTCCTGAAGCGTCACCCCGCCGGTCGCGGTCGCCTGAACGTCCAGCGTGCCGGTGGCCTGTTGGTAGTCGGTTTCGCCGAAAACGAACGTCGCTACCCGTCGGACGACTTCGTTCGATCCTTCCTGTATGGGTAAATCCGTTGGAACTGTCCCGGACTGGACGAGGGAATGATCGGATTTGACGAGATCGTTGACCTGGATTTCTGTCGCAAAACCGATATAGGGAACCGGGATGGCGACCGGCGCGGGCGGGCTTGGCACGGGGGCCGTGTCGGCCGGAATCTGGCCTGACCCGTCCGTGAACAGGCGCAAACCTTGCGCCTCGAATCGCAGGGCCATCTTATGCGCCAGCTCGTCGATCTCCGCCAGTTGGCGGGGGAGGATATCGTCCCGTAGCTCGATCAAGGCCCCGAGTCGCCCGCCAAGATCCGTTTGCGTGACCTCGATCGCTGTGGGAAAATCCCGCGGATCGCCGCCGACATAGATTCCGTTGATCGAAACGGGGAAGTAGCTGGATGCGCCAATGTTCCCCTTGTTGAAATAGATTGTTTCCGGTCGTTCGTCGGCAAGCTGAACCCCTTCCTGGGTCTGGACGACCAATACCCCGTCTCCTCGGATGAAGAAGCTGATTTCCACTTCGTTCGACAGCTCCTTGATGGCTTTATCCCTTTGATCCTCAAGCGCGGCAGAGGTTTTTCCGATGCTCAGATTTTGCTTGACCTGTTTGTTGATTCCCGCGATCTGGACCAGAAGATCGTTGATTTTCTGGATCGACACGCCCATTTCGTCCTGGGCGTCGTTGCGCATGCCGGTAATCAGGGCCGAAAAATCGTTCATCTTCTTTGCCACGACGCCGGCCTGGTCGACCGCCGCGCGCTGGAGAAAATCGTCCTCCGGACTGTCGGAGAGCGCCGAGAAACTGTCGCGTAGCGCGCCTACCGCGGCGGCGATGGAGGCTTCTACCTCGGGCGGACCGTGAAATTCCTGAATACGGTTGAGATAGGTCGCCTTCGTGTCGAGCGCCTTGACGGTGCTGACCTGGGTCCAGAAATCCCGCTCCAGGTTTAAATCGACGAAACGGGTGATCGCTTCGCCGCGGACCCCGGCAAGTTCTCCCCCCACGACGACGTTCGATTGCGGCAAAATTTTCCGCGTATAGCCGTCCGTGTTGACGTTTGACACGTTGCTGGCGATCGTGTTGAGCTGTTGCTGCGAAACGCGCAGGCCCGACAACGCGATATCAAGACCACCCAGTCCCATAAACGGCTTCCTTTCGCAAAATCATTTTTCTACGAAAGGACGTTGCAAGGACGGTGCCAAATGGAAAAACGCTATCTCTGGACGATACGGCCGTCGGTTCCCTGAACGACCCAAAGGCCGTTTTCGACATAGATGCCGTTGATCTTCCCAATTCCGGGTAAGCTGTCCCCCGGCCGCACGCGGGTGATGTCGTTTGATCCCGCGCGGGCGACATAGGCGTTGCCGCTGCTGGCCGCCTTCAGAACCCACTGGATCTGCGGCGTCGGCGGAGCGGTGGCCTGTTTTTTCGGGGGACGGGGCGCGGTTGCCGGGGCGGCGCTTTTTGCCGGCTCGGTTTTGACGGTGGCTGTTTTGCCTTGCGGCGCCGGCGGGCTGGCCTCGTTTTTTCGCGAAGAGAGGGCGGCGACTTTATCCTCGAGCGTGCGAAGCGATTTCATCATTGATTCGATTTCCGAAGATCGCGTCCCGGCGGTGCCGGCTTCGTCCAGACGGGTTTCGATCCGGTCCAGTCGCTCCGAGAAAGAATCCAGCCGTTCATTCAAACGATCGAGCGCTGCGACGGTACGGTTCTCATCCGCCTTCGACCCAACGGAAAGCGAGGCGGGAGGGATAGAAACGGGGGCCGGGGCTGGCGGCGCTTCGATCGGTGCCGATTCGACAGGGGGCGGACGGGGCGGTGTGTTCCACATGTCGTCGGGCACGAAAGAGGTGCCTTCCCCGGTCACGGGAATGGGCATCGGGGGCAGGGTTTCCGTTTTATCCCCCGCCGCGTTCGGTCGTTCGAGCGCAGCCAGCGCCGTCGGGTCGTTCAGAAAACCGACCGGGGCCGGTTGCTCTTTCTTGTCTTGACGCGAAACGGAGAGGGATGCGTCTTCCGGCGCGGCTTGCGGAACGACGGGAGGAGGCGGTGGCGGGTTTCCTCCGCCGCCCATCTGGAAAAAGATGATCAGCACGCCAAGGACGACCCCGCCGCCAATTACCATATTGTTAAATGTAAAAAGACCTTTCTGCTCTTTTTTCGTGGGGTTGTCGTTTTTCGCGGGCGGTTCGTCGTCAAACGAGTCCCACGACTCGCCGGATAACTCCGCATCGGGATCGTCTTCCTCATATCCGCCTTCATCGAGTAAATCGTCCTCGAAGGCGAGATCGTCTTCGTCCGAAAATGAAGGGT
>JAGRJZ010000120.1 GCA_020442505.1 Alphaproteobacteria bacterium
CGGGCCCGGTCGATAAAATGCGGCACGTCGCGCATGGCCGCGATTTCGGCCTCCCGGTGCAAGCGCTGGCGGCGTTTGAACTCCCGCAGGGGCAAGCCGCCCTTGTCGGGATCCCCCAGCTTGCTGAGAAACGAAGACGCGAACCCCAGATTCGTAATCGTCACGCCGTTTTGGATTTTGATCGCGCTGGAACGTAGCAGTTCTCGGAGGAAAGGATCCCCCATCATCCGGTGTTTGACCTCGTCCAGAATATGTTCGTCCAGATAATGCGAGCCGATCCGATAATCCCCGGAATAGTGGAACCATCCGCTTTTCGCGAGCATCTGCGATAAGCGTGTTTTCCCGACCCCGGACATGCCGAGCAGGGTAACGGCTCTATGGGGGTTGTCTCGGAAGGCGCGGGCGCTGGATTTCATGATGGTCGTCCTTTCAAGAGATACAAAGGGTTTAAAACCTATTCTCCGGCCGCATCACGCGGTCATTAGGTCGATTCTTTTTCTTTCTTGGCAGCCCGCGCCCCGGGTCTTACAACGAACGGGACTTTTTGGCCTTGCTTTTCGCGATTTCCGCATCATCCAGCGGGCGGGCCTCCTCGGCCAGCATGATCGGGATGCCGTCACGAACGGGATAGGCCAGCCTGGCACGATCGGAGATCAGCTCCCGCCGCGCCGGATCGTAACGCAGCAAGGTCTTCGTCAGCGGGCACACGAGAATCTCCAGCAATTTCGGATCGGCGATATCGGTCATGACGTTGGTATAGACCCGAATACAGGCGGGATCAATCGGCTTTTACAGGGAATAACGCTACCCCTTCATCCGGCTGAGACCCAGAACGGCCTGTCCGCAGAGGGTTTCCACCGGCGTGCCGGTTTGCTTACACTGCGCCTCGATCTCCGCCAAACGCGCCAAGGTCCGCTGCGCGCCCGCCAGGGACCAGCGCTGAAGATGGGCCTTGAACAAGGCTTCCTGTTTGAAAAACACGGGGGGCGAAAGAGTCTTCATCGCGGATTCGAGCGAATCTCCGGCGGCCATGGCGCTGCGAACCTGGTGCAGGCGCCGGAAATGGTTCTGAAGACTTCGCAGCATGACGATCATCGGCACGCCTTCCTCCATAAGCCGGGCATAGGCCTCGATCGCCTGCGCGCTTTGCCCCCCCGCCGTGCCATAGACCAGATCGTCCAGCGATCCATCCCCCGCCGCGCCACAGCACGCACGGGCGTCTTCCATCCGTACGGTGCCGCCCTTGCCCGGGCCCATATAGACGATCAATTTTTCGATTTCCGCCCGGACACGCGCCCGGTCGCCGGTCAGAACCGAAGACAGCCAGGTCACCGCGTCCGGCTCGCCGCTCAGTCCTGCCTCCCTCAGCATATCCCGGATCAGCGCCGCCACGCCGCGCGCGTCCTCGACATAGCACGGAACCGCAGCGGCGTTTTTGGCGCTTTCGCATAACTTGCGTAGAGACGATTTCGGGCCCAGCTCCCCCGCCTCTATCAACACCAGATTATGCGCGCTGGGAACCGCGAGATACGCTTTGAGCAACGGGGCCAGCTTGTCCGCGCCGTCCTCGATCCGGATCAGGCGCGCACCGCCCATCAAGGACATCGCTCCCGCCTCATCCGCGAGGCGCGCCGGGTCGGCAAGCAGTTGATCGGCGGATAGAACCACGGCGTTGAACGGATCGTTCAGATCGGCGACGACGCTGCCGCCGATGGCGGCCGCCCGCTCCTTCATCAGACCGTTATCTGGCCCATAGACCAGAACAACCCGCGCCGCCGGGTTGGGCGCGCGGACGAACGATTCGATATCCCTGTAGGACAGTTTCATACGCCGACCTTAGCGAAGCGACGGCCGAAACGCCAGCCTCTCTTTTTAGGCGTTCTTACGCTGCCAGCCGGGGCTCGTCCCGGTGCAGATCCGAAAAAACGGAATTGTGGAGCGCCGCGTGCGGCGCGTCAAAGACATGCGGTACATAAAAACCATGCGCCGCGGCCGAGAATTCCAAAGCTTCAGGGCCTTCATGCCCGCCCATCGCCAGCTCCATAAGATGGGCAAAATGGAGGAGATCGTCGTCTTCCTTTTCGTGAAGATAGGGACCTTCCTCTCCTCCCGTTTCTTCTTCCGATTCGTCAACGACACGGATAATCGCGCGGAACCCGCCACCGGTTTCCACAACGTCGATGCTCGAGATACTGTGTTTGTGGCCGAGATGGCCCCCGCCGGACCAGGCGATGTCCATGGCGGCAGCCCGGGCGGCTTCGTGGGTCGGCATGAGCGGACCATATATGATGTGCGAGCGATGGGACATGATCGAACCTCCTTCCCTTGTGTCTTCCCATGCGGTCGGGAAAAAACAGAAGCGGGAGACTGTAAACGGTACGGAACGAGAGTGGGCAAGCAAACAGAAAAAGTAAAATCAAAGATTGTTACTTTTTGATATTTATTTTACATAACATTAACTCTTCAGGGTAAAAACTGTTCCTTCAGGATACGTTCTTCCAGATTGTGATCCGGATCGAACAGGAGCGTTACCCCGATCGCGCGAGATTGCCAGATATCGACCGTCGCGACGTTTCGCACCTCCGTCGAATCCGCCGTCGCGCTGACGGGCCGCTTCTCGGGATTCAGGACGGTAAACCGTACCCGCGCTTCGTCGTGAAGCAGCGCGCCGCGCCACCGGCGCGGGCGAAAGGGGCTGATCGGGGTCAGCGCCAGAACGTTCGCGCTCAGGGGGATGACCGGCCCATGGGCGGAAAGGTTGTAGGCCGTGCTGCCTGCCGGGCTCGCGAGTAATATCCCGTCGCAGACCAGCTCCGGCAGACGCTCAACGTCGTCGACCTCAACGCCGATTTTTGCCGCGTTCTTGCTCTGACGCAAAAGCGATACCTCGTTAAAGGCAAGGGCTTCGATTTCTTGCCCGTCTTCGGTCCGCGCCAGCATGCGAAGCGGATGCAAACGGACGCTCTGGGCCGCGTTCAGGCGCTCCGGAAGATGTTCGGTCCGGTAAGGATTGAGCAAAAACCCGACCGACCCGCGATTCATGCCGTAAATTGGCTTGTTGAGCGGATGGTGGCGATGAAGAGCCTCAAGCATCGTTCCGTCACCGCCGAGCGCGACGATAACATCGGCCTTTTCGGGGGGTTCCTGACCATATAGATTTGTCAGAAAATCAAGAGCCTCCTGTGCCTCTTCCGTGCCGGCGGCATGAAAATGAATATGCGGCGTTGTCTGGCTCATGCTCCCTTATAGCACCCCGCAACGGGTTTTCAAATGATCGAAAAAAGGAAAATTTTTGGCCCCGAATCACTTTTTTGTAGACGCGCGACGAAACTGTTTGTATGGTCTCGGTAGCGACACGTTGTGACTCTAGCATTAGGTCGTTTTGTTTTTTCATTTCAAGGTTTCGCTAGTCGCAACGGGTAAGAAAGGGGACCGCGCAAACAAAGGCAAGGTCCCGAAAAAGCCGGCATTGGCTTGTTCGAAATTTGATGTTTTGAAAAACCGTTGCGAACATCCCGATCTTTTTTCGCCGGACATAGTAGTGAACAATAAGGCGCGCTTCGCGCCGTCGTTTTTGCGTGGTCGCGCGCAGAAGGGACTGGCGGCTTTGTGTGCGATGGAGAATTAATATGACAAAAAGAATGCTGATCGACTCGACCCACGCCGAAGAAACACGGGTTGCGGTCGTCGAAGATAATCGTTTGGTTGATTTCGACTATGAAAGCACCGTCCGCAAACAGCTCAAAGGAAGTATTTTCCTTGCGAAGGTTACCCGGGTCGAGCCGTCTCTTCAGGCGGCTTTCGTGAATTTCGGGGGCAATCGCCACGGCTTCTTGCCGTTCTCGGAAATCCATCCGGACTATTTCCGGATCCCGATCGCCGACCGGGAAGCCCTTCTGGCCGAGCAGGAGGCCGAACTCGAAGCGCTGGAAGCGGCCGAAAAAGCCGAGGAGGAGGCCGAGGAAGCCGCTGTCGCGGCCGGGAAGATCGCGGCTGACGATAGCGAGGAAGACCTGGAAGAACCTGAGGAAATCGGCGGGGAGGCCTCTGCATCCGTGCCCGCGCAGGAAGAAGACGTGTCTGAGACATCCGATTCACAGGCCGTTTCCGAAGGGGACGAGACCGAAGGCGAAAGCGAAAGCGATCGTGACGGTAATAGCGACACCGAAGAACGGCAAGGCGGACGGCGCGACAATCGTCGCCGGGGACGCTCCAATTACCGCGGGCGGAGCCGCAATCGCCGCATGCCCGCCAATAGCCGCCGGGTCGAGATCGTCGGCGGGGACGAGCTGGACGGGGAACGTCCTATGAGGCCTTCCCTGCGCCGGAACTATAAAATTCAGGAAGTCGTCAAACGTGGCCAGATCATGCTGATTCAGGCCTCGAAGGAAGAGCGTGGAAACAAGGGCGCCGCCGTGACGACGTATTTGTCCTTGCCCGGCCGTTATTGCGTGCTGATGCCCAACAGCCCCCGCGGCGGTGGCGTAAGCCGTAAGATCGCCAATTACGCCGATCGTAAGCGCATGAGAGAGATTCTCGCCGAGCTGAACGTGCCCAAGGGAATGTCCGTCATTATGCGGACCGCGGGGGTCGAACGCACCAAAACCGAAATCAAGCGTGATCTCGATTACCTGATGCGCCTGTGGGATAATATACGGGATCTGACCTTGCAATCGACCGCCCCGGCGACGGTGCACGAGGAAGGTCACCTGATCCGCCGTTCGATCCGGGATATCTACGCCCGCGACGTCGAGGAGGTGTTGGTCGCCGGAGAGGAAGGCTTCAAGACGGCCCGGGATTTCATGAAAATGATGATCCCTTCCCACGCCAAGCGAGTGAAATTGTACGAAGACGAACGCATTCCGTTGTTTCACCGTTATCAGGTCGAAAGTCAGATTTCCGGGATGGGCGCGCCGTTTGTGCCGCTGAAGTCCGGGGGGTCGCTGGTCATCAACCCGACCGAGGCGCTGGTCTCGGTCGATGTGAACTCCGGCCGCGCCACGCGGGAGCGTCATATCGAGGAAACGGCCCTGAAAACCAATCTGGAGGCCGCGGACGAAGTCGCCCGTCAGCTCCGCCTGCGGGATTTGGGCGGGTTGGTCGTGATCGATTTCATCGACATGGAAGACCGCCGCAACAACCGCAAGGTCGAGCAAAGGCTGAAACAGGCCTTGTCCACCGACCGGGCGCGGATTCAGATCGGCCGGATTTCGTCTTTCGGGCTGATGGAGCTTTCGCGGCAACGCCTGAACCCGTCTTTGACCGAGGCGCAATTCCAGCGCTGCCCCCACTGCGAGGGAATCGGCTATGTCCGGACTTTGGACTCGGCCGCCATCACGGCCTTGCGCGCGCTCGAGGAGGAAGGAATCAGGGCCCGGGCGGCCGAAGTGGCCCTGCGTATTTCGGGGGACACCGCCCTGTATATCCTCAACCACAAGCGGGATATGCTGGCCGATATCGAGCGCCGCTATAACTTCCGTATTTTGATCACGATCGACGAAACCCTGGCCGGCGGCAACATGGCGATCGAGGTTTTGAAAACGCTGGCCGACATGCAGGCCGCCGAAGAGGAAGACGAATCGGGCGAGAAAACCGAGTCCCCGGTTTCTGCGTCCGCCGAAGAAGAGGCGGGGGAGCGGAAATCCGGACGTTCCAGTCGTCGCCGGGGTCGGCGCGGCGGACGGCGGCGTGCGGAATCTGGACAAACCGAGGCGGATCTGGCCGAAGCCGAAGAAGCTTCCGTTCCTGCCGCCCTGCCGGAAACTGCCCCGGAAACGCCGGAGGCGGAGATCTCCGAGGCCGTTTCCGCGGATCAGGAGACCGCTAAAAAGCCCCGTCGCGGGCGCCGGAGCGCGGCAAAGAAAGAAGCGCCCCAGGACTCTGATGATGTGGCTGCAGACCAACCGGTGGAAAAAGCCGAAAAGCCTGCGGTTCGTAAAACGGCGGCAAAAACGAAAAATGCGCCGCCGTCGAACGACACCGAGCCGCCAGCCCCCAAGGCCTACGAAAAAGTCAACGAATCCCCGGCCCAGAAGAAAAAAGGCTGGTGGAATCGGCTGGTGGAATAGCTTCCCGGTTGATTATCCGGTCCAAGCGGCGTAAACCGTATATATGAACCAGGACATTACGGTTTTACGTGATTCTTTGATCGAGGCCGCGTTGCCCAACGTGGCGTTCGACGGCTGGACGTGGCTGTTGCTCGAAAATGCCGCTTGTTCCTGTGGTTACGAAAAAGGCATGGCCCGCGCCGCCTTCCCGGTGGGTATTTCCGAGGCGGTCTCCCATTTTTCCGATCTGTACGATCGCCGCATGCTGACGGCTCTTGATCATATAGATCCGGCCATGCTGCGTGTCCGCGAACGGGTCGCTCTGGCCGCGAAGACTCGCATGAAATGTCTCCATCCTCATAAAGACGCGGTCCGGATGGCGCTGTCCTATTGGATCCTTCCGCCGCGCGAAGCCCGGGCTGCCCAGGCCCTATGGGCGACCGCGGACCGGATATGGCGCTGGGCGGGCGATACCGCGACGGATTATAACCGCTATACGAAGCGGAGTCTGTTATGCGGGGTGTTGGCGACGACAACGCTGGCCTGGCTGAACGAAAACGACGATCCGGATCATCAGAAAACCGACGCGTTTTTAGACCGCCGGATCGAGAACGTCATGCAAATCGGAAAGCTTTTTGGAACGATCAAGGAAAAAAAACGCGCATGAAGCCTCTTGTCTCCATCTTGTTTGTTTTCCTGTTGCTATGTCCTTTTGCGCCGGCTCGAGCACAGCTGAACGATGACACGGCCCCCGTTCGGGCCCAGGACGGCAGCTGGCGTGCGCCTTTCGCCGGGCGCTCTGCGGACGAATCGGAAATAAAAGGGGGGCTGAACGATTTGTATCGTCCCTCCGGATCCGGGGGCGATACCGACGACCTTTCCTTGCCGCACCGATATAAAGAAGACGTGGCCCAATGGGTCGAGACCTTTGCCTCCAAAGCGCTGACGATGGCCCCCCAGACCTTTGCAGATCGCGCGGTCGAGCTGTCCCCGTATATGAGCGGGGCCGCGAAGGAAGAATATCGGATGTTTCTCGACAGCCTCAACGCGCCCGAGGCGATCACCCGGGGCGGCATGATTCTCGACAGCTATGTTGAGGAACCGCCCTTTCTTTTGAACGAAGGACGGATAGGGGGGCAATATCGCTGGCTGTTCGAGACGCCCGTTACAATGACCTTTCGCCCCGCAGGAGGCAAGCAGGAGCCCATTAACCGGCGCATGACGCTTTTGCTGGAGGTCGGGCGTGTTCCGGCGGAACAAACCCCCGATGGCGATGGCATACGCCTTGAAAGCTGGGTCGTCCGGCCCGTCAAGAAACTGGCCGTTCCGGAAAAGCGTTGAGAAATAGGCTAAAGCCCCGCGATGGCCGTCT
>JAGRJZ010000121.1 GCA_020442505.1 Alphaproteobacteria bacterium
CTTCGCCGGCATTTGCGATCCGGCCATCGACGCGTTGACGGAAAAAATCGCGCAGGCGCAGACCCGAGAAGACCTCGTCGCCACCGCCCACACCCTCGACCGGGCGATTATGGCGGGCCATTACATGATTCCGCTTTACTATGCCGGACAGGATTTCGTAGCGTATAAAAAACGGATTCGCCGCCCGACCGTCACCCCGCTCTACGGCGCGGTGCTGGAAACGTGGTGGGATGATGAAACAAAAGAATAGAGAAAAACCATGACAGTAAAAGCCTCTTTTCCCGCGCTGGCCGGCCTTGCCGTTCTAATCCTGTCCGGATGCACGGGGGCCCCCGTTGATCGGCAGGCTCTCATGGAACGCGCCCATTACTGGCAACGCGCGAACACGACCGACGCGATCTATCAACGCGGGCCCAAGGCCCAACAAATGCTCCACCGGGACATCGCCCGTTGCGTTCTTGAAATCCGGGAGATGGAACGGATGGGCGTTCTGCGCCGGGCTTTGCCGGCCGATAACGGTCCCGGCACCCGCGTACCCGACTCCGCCACCCCTGCGGGCCAAATGGCCGCCTGGGAGACGCCCGAGCGTGATGGGTATCTCCGCGCCGAGCACGGAGACTACCACGATTTCGAAACCTGCATGATCGACAAGGGGTGGGAGCGAATCGATTCCGTTCCCTACGACGTCGCCGAAACCGCACGAGAGACCTATCTGGAAACCATTCTAGGGGAAAAATATCGCACCACGATGGGCGAGAATACGCGGCACGAAACCGGCGAGACGAACGATCCGAATTTCAGGGCGCTGAACGAATAGAAAGCCGGCTGGCTGCCTCCAGAACCGCCTCCACCGTCAGGCTCTCCATCAGGCTCCGATCGAGCGTCTTCGGTTCGTAGCCGGGAAAACCCGTCAGCTCTTCGCGGCTTTCCGGCGTTCTGACGACCGCGCAGTGATCCCCCCAGGGGCCGTACTCCCGATCATCCGTCGGACCGAACAGGCCCAGAGTCGGAACGCCCGCTGCCGCGGCCGTATGCATCAGCCCCGAATCGTTCCCGACATAAAACGCGCAGCGCGCCAAAACGGCCGCCACGGTCCCCGGGTCGGCTTTCGCGATCACGTCGATCCGCCGGTCCGCCGGCACGCTTTCCAAAACAAGACGCGCGGGTGCTTCTTCCCCCGGGGCGGCGAACACGGCGACAGGCGCGCCCGGAAAAATCCCTTCCGGAGCCGTCAACCGCCTGACCAGCTCGACAAACCGCTCGGCGGGCCAGGTCTTGCCGATCCAGTTGGCCGTCGGTCCGATTCCCAAAATCCGGGACGATTCGTTCTTCGGACAGAAAAGCGCCGCTTGCTCAATCTGTTGCGCCGTAAACCAAAGCGTCGGGGCAGGCACATCGTCCAGTTTCATCACCCGGGCCAACTGCGCGACTTTGTGGTTTTTTCGGTCGATCCGCTTCGTATAAATAAAACGCTCCCGGGCCCGAACGGTTCGGGAAACCGCGCTATCGCGCAGATCCACCACCATGTCCCACCGCGTGCCGACGACCGTCCGCCACAGCTTGAACCAGTGACGGTGAAACCGTTGTTTTTTCAGGACAATGGTCTCTTCCCGGTTCGGACAGGCTTCAAAAAGCGGGGCTGGCAAAGCTCCGCAGGCGACCGTCACGCGGCTATTCGGGTGACGCCGAGCGATATGGGCCAGCAAACCGGTCGACAAGACCGCGTCGCCCAGCCGGGTCGCGCTGATAAACAGGATCCTCATGCGGATTGTTTTAGGATGAGTTGCCAGGCCCGTCAACGAACAACAGGCCCGCAACCGCAGGCCTGTCGTCCCCCACATATCTTCTTTTGCGCGTCACCGTTTGTCGATCGGCACGTAGGGCCGCGCGGCGGGACCGGTATAGAGCTGACGCGGGCGCCCGATCCGCAAGGACGGCTCCTCGATCATCTCCTTCCACTGGGCGACCCAGCCGACCGTCCGCCCGACGGCGAACAAGACCGTAAACATATTGGTCGGAAAGCCCATGGCGCTCAGGATAATCCCGGAATAGAAATCGACGTTCGGGA
>JAGRJZ010000122.1 GCA_020442505.1 Alphaproteobacteria bacterium
CGGCGCGGGGGGGACGGAAAAAACCGTTAAAGATCCCGCCTCTCTCCGAGATCGAAAAAGAATATAAAGCCCTGCGCAAAATGGGTGGCGCGCTGCTCTGCGCGGGCGAGGCGACCTATCCGCTGGCCCTGTCGGCGCTGGAGGACGCGCCGCCGGTTTTATCGGTTCTGGGGGATCCCGCTTTGATGAACAAGCCTTGCATCGCAATAGTTGGCGCCCGTAACGCGTCACTAAACGGACGAAGCTTCGCCGAAAAACTCGCGCGGGAGCTGGGCGAGGCAGGACAGACCGTCGTCTCGGGCCTGGCGCGGGGAATCGACACCGCAGCACATCAGGGCGCGCTGACCACCGGTACGATCGCGGTCGTCGCAGGCGGGATCGACGTCGTCTACCCTCCCGAAAATTAGAGCCTTTACGAGGCCATCCGCAAGGACGGTCTCGTCGTCGCGGAAAGCCCGCTGGGCCAAAAACCTTTCGCGCAGAGCTTTCCCCGCCGCAACCGAATCGTCTCGGGCCTATCCAGCGGAGTGATCGTTGTGGAGGCCACAGACCGCTCCGGATCGCTCATCACCGCGCGACTCGCTGGGGAACAAGGCCGCGACGTCATGGCGGTTCCCGGCCACCCCCTTGACCCGCGGGCGCAAGCGCCCAACAGGCTGATCCGGGATGGCGCAACTCTGATACGTAGTACGGATGACGTATTAGAGGCAATCCGCAGTTTTTCGGGATCCGCTCCGCCGCCCGGTCTCTCAGACGTTCCGCAGCTCGTCTACGATCAGGACGACACCGTCTTTTTTCCGGGGGACGAAGGGGAGGACAGCAACGATCTGTCCGCAGAGGCCCTTCTGGAATCGCTCTCTTTCACCCCGACCCCGATCGACGGCATGATCCGGCAAGCGGGCGGAAACGCAAAAATCATTCAGACATTGTTGATGGAGCTGGAACTGGCCGGGCGCGTTCAACGCCTTCCCGGCGGACGCATATCCCGGATCGAGTCCTAACCTCGGATGCCTCTTGTCCTCCGGACGAAGGCAGATTACACTTTTGCGGTGACCGACCGCGTACCCGGAAAATCCTCCGCCCTTCTCCAGACCTTGCATCGTTTGTTGCAGGGGGGCGCGCGTGCGGACACGGCCCGGATGGAGGCCTTTTTATCCGCTGTTCCGATGGATTATTGCGGCTTCGCGACCGACGGGTCCGTCGCCTATAGCGCGTCATTTTGCGCTACCCTCGACAGAACGGCGATCACCGCCCTTCACGACGTCCAGGACGCCCTGACCCCGAGCGACGCAGCGGTGTTGGAAGGTGCCTTCGCGCGCCTGCAAGAGGCGCAGACGCCTTTTTCTCTTCTGGTAACGGCGGCGAACGGCAAGAAACATTTCCGCCTGTCGGGCCGCTGCGGGCAAAACGCGGAAAAGGATGAAACGCTTCATGTCTTGTGGCTCGAGGACGTTACCGCCGACCACAAAAGCCGGAACGCGGAGCGATACAAGGTCGAAGACATCGCGGAGGAGCGCAACCGGCTTCAGGCCGCGCTGGACCGGCTGCCGCTGCCGCTGTGGATGCGGGATTCGCGCACGGATCTGTTATGGTGCAACCGGGCCTACGCCGCGCCGTTGGATCTGACCCCGGCGGGCGTCGTGGCAGACGGGCGGGAGTGGCTTTTGAAGCCGCTCCAGAAAAACCCTACCAAATCCTCCGCTTCGGGAAAGGCTCTGGCCCAAAAGGCCCGGGACAGCGGCCAGACGGAAACCATGCGCGCCCATGCGGTTCTGTCCGGAAAACGGCGCCTGATGGCGATTCACGAAATGCCCCTGCCAGCCTTTCACGTGACGCTCGGCTACGGACAGGACCTGACCCGGGAAGAAGAGATCGAAACAGCCCATGCGCGCGACACGGCTGCGAACAAGGAATTGCTGGAGCAGCTCGGCACGGCCATCGGCATTTACGACGCGGAACAGCATCTGGAGTTCTATAACACCGCCTTCGCCCGCCTGTGGGACCTCGAGGATCGTTATCTGAACACCCGCCCGCGACTCGGGGATTTGATGGAAAAGCTCCGGGAAATGCGCCGCTTGCCGGAGCAGGCAGATTTCCGCAAGTTCAAGCAAAGCTGGCTGGGAATGTTTACGAATCTGATCGCCCCGCATGAGGACATGCTTTACCTCCCCAACGGCAACGCGCTGCGCATGCTGGCGGTGCCGCACCCGATGGGGGGACTGATGATGACGTTCGAAGACGTGACCTCGCGGCTGGAGCTGGAATCTTCTTACAACACGTTGGTCGCGGTTCAAAAGGAAACGCTGGACAATCTGGCGGAGAGCGTCGCGGTGTACGGCGGCGACGGGCGGTTAAAGCTTTGGAACCCTGCTTTTTCATCCCTGTGGAAACTGCATCCGGAGGATCTGGACGGACAGCCGCATATCACCCGCCTGGTCGAAAAAATGAAAAACCGCTTCCCCGCAGCAGGATGGGAGGTACAGCGCACCGTTCTCCTGAACCAGGCGCTGGATCGCAACCTGCGCGACGACCGCATGGTCTGTGCCGACGGAACGATGATCGACTACGCGACTGTTCCGCTGCCCGATGGCGGCATTCTGGTCACCCAGGTCGACGTCACCGACGCGGTCCGGGTCGAACACGCCCTGCGCGAGAAGAACGCCGCGCTAGAGGCTGCGGAACGAGTAAAAACGGATTTTCTGGCCAATGTTTCCTATCAACTCCGCACCCCGCTCAGCACGATCATGGGCTTCACAGAAATCCTGGCCAACGAGTATTTCGGCCCCCTGAACGAAAGGCAAAAGGAATATACCGGCGGCATGCACGAGGCCGGAGAGCGTCTGCTGCATCTGATCAACGACATTCTCGACCTTTC
>JAGRJZ010000123.1 GCA_020442505.1 Alphaproteobacteria bacterium
GACGTATTCTACCTGCACAGCCGTTTGCTTGAACGCGCCGCTAAAGTTATCGGCGACGAAAAAGTAGCCCGCAATATGAACGACCTGCCGCCGAGCCTCGTGGCCGCCGGAATGGTCAAAGGCGGCGGTTCGCTGACAGCCTTGCCGATCATTGAAACCCAGGCCGGTGACGTTTCTGCGTATATCCCGACCAACGTGATTTCCATCACGGACGGCCAGATTTTTCTGGAGACCGGTTTGTTCTTCAAGGGCATCCGCCCGGCGATCTCGGTCGGTCTGTCGGTTTCGCGTGTTGGCTCGGCCGCGCAAATCAAGGCGATGAAGCAGGTCGCCGGGAAGATCAAGCTGGAACTCGCCCAGTATCGGGAGATGGAGGCCTTCGCGCAATTCGCGTCGGATCTGGACGCGGCGACGCAAAAGCTTTTGGCCCGAGGCGCGCGCCTGACGCAGCTTTTGAAACAGCCGCAATACGCGCCTTTGACGGTGGAAGAGCAGGTTATCGTGATTTTCGCGGGAACCCGAGGATTTCTGGACGGGGTGGCTGTGAACGACGTCAGCGAATACGAAGCCCGGCTTTTGGAAGATTTGCGGGCAAACGGGAAGAAAATTCTCGACAAACTCCGCAAGCAAAAGGCGCTGGACGATACGCTGGAAAACGAAATATCGGCCTTTTTGGATATGTTCACGAAACGCTTCGCGGGAAGCGCGGCAAAAGCGGCTTAAGAGGGTTCGTCAGGAATTTTGTGCTCCATGTCTCTAGATTCGCAGTTTGAGAGTCCCGTTCATATCCTTCCCGCCTACCTTCTGAAGGGCAGCGGGCGGAGGATTTTTCAACTTGTTTCTGGAGGAAAGCCGGTTGCCGTCATCGATGGGGATGAACTTAAAAGGGAGATAGAGAGAAACGGATCCTCATCAAGAGTTTCTATTGAAGGAATCTCCTTGCTCGGTGTTTTTAGGTGCGAAACGGAGGAAGATATCTTATCCAAAGAGCCTTTACAGTACACTGGTGTATATTCGAAAACCCTGATACGACGGGCTTTTGCCGATGCTGGTGCTGATACAAACGAGCGGGTTGTCGTGCCTGTTACATTATTCGGAAGGGACCAGGGAGATGACCCAAATATTGTTTTGGCTCGAACGATACCGGATCATTTGATTGTTGTTACGAAACCGTCTTCGGACGGCCCCACGAGACGTCGGAGACTTCCTAATGAAGGATGGACGATTCCATCGGCTTGTCCGTTGGTTTAGAGGGGGCAAGAAAGAGAAGAAAAAATGCCCAGCTTAAAAGACTATCGTGATCGTATTGCGTCCGTGAAATCCACGCGGAAGATTA
>JAGRJZ010000124.1 GCA_020442505.1 Alphaproteobacteria bacterium
ATAAGGCTCAAATACTCAAGGCAAGCCTCTTCCGTCGGAAACATATCCATAAAATCCATCATGTCCGCAGGATAACGCTCCGTTACTCAAAACGCTACATAGGCATTAAGTCGTCTTGCAAAACTCTCCCGATAAAAAGCTCGAATCCCGCCCAGTACGCCCTTTATATTTTATCCCTCGGCGGGCACGCCTACCAAGGCGAAATCCAAAGCCTCTGCGCGGGTCAAGTAATCCTGAAAGACGGCATAAACCGGTCGCACGGCCCAGATGATTAATCCTGCCTTGTCGATGAGCAAGCGCTCCAAAGCCTTTTCGTCGCGCTTCTCCATCCATTGAGTGGCAAGGTTTTTTTCCTCCTCTGGGGACAAGGCAGGAAACTCAGGTTGTTTCGCCTTGCGCGCCAGTTGATCTAATAACGTTTGTTTGTCAGAACTCACTTCACACCTCATAATTTTGTGCCTGAACGTACAGTACGCATAAAAATATGTCAATAAATTTCGGTATACATCCAAACAAACGCTCTTTTCCTTCCTACGGGCATGTATTATGATTTGCGAACGGCTTTGTGGAATCGTCGCCGACATAAAAATGGGGGGGAAAATATATGACCGACCACCTACTCATCAAACCCGATCCGGACAAGAAATACCGTCTGATCACGCGCAGTGATCTGGACGGGTTGATCTGCGCCGTGATTTTGCGGGAGCTTGGAATGATCGACGAGATCACCTTCGCTCACCCCAAAGACATGCAGGACGGCAAAATCCCCGTCACCGCCAACGACATCACGACCAATTTGCCCTATGTGCCCGGAGTCCATATTTGCTTCGACCACCACGCCAGCGAGGTCGCGCGGCTGGCGGATGTCCCGCCCAACCATGTCATCGACCCGGACGCGCCCTCGGCCGCGCGGGTCGTCTATAATTATTTCGACGGCAACGTCCTGATGAAGAACGTGTCCCCGGATATGATGGCGGCCGTCGACAAGGCTGATTCCGCAGATTTTACCAAGGACGAGATTTTGAACCCCGCGGGCTGGGTTCTGCTGAACTTCATCATGGATGCGCGCACGGGGCTCGGCCGGTTTCGCGACTTCAACATCTCCAATTACCAGCTGATGATGGATTTGATCGACTATATCCGCGACAACCACGCGATCGACGAAATTCTGGCGCTGCCGGACGTGAGGGAGCGGGTCGATCTCTATTTCGATCATCAGAAAAAATTTCAGGAGCAAGTCGAACGCTGCGCCCGGGTGTACGACAATCTTGTGGTTTTGGATCTGCGCAACGAGGAAACGATCTGGGCCGGGAACCGATTCATGATCTATGCCTTGTTCCCGCAATGCAATATCTCCATGCATGTTTTATGGGGCAGAAACCGCCAGAACACGGTCTTCGCGGTCGGGAAGTCGATCCTGAACCGGACCAGCCGCACCCATATCGGGAAACTGATGCTGGAGCATGGCGGCGGCGGGCACGAGGCCGCGGGAACCTGCCAGGTTGAAAACCTGAGGGCGGACGAAACCTGCGAGGCCCTGATCACGCATATCAAAAAAGAGGGATGATTTGTTTGTTTTGACCTTTTTAACCGCAAAGACAACAAGGCCTTGCTAAAACCACCCTCTCTTAACCCCGGCGATACGATCGGCGTGATGGCGCCGTCGAGTCGTTCCCTGGATCGCGCCGGGTTCGACCAGTCCGTCGCATACCTGAAAGAGCTGGGTTTCAACGTTTACGTTCATCCTCAAACATGGGCAACGCATCATCAATCCGCCGGGACGGTTGATCAAAAGATCGCCGCTTTTTATGATTTGCTCGAACATCCGGATATCAAAGCCGTTTTCGCAGCACGAGGTGGTAATCGCGGCGGCATGATGCTGGCTGATATTGACGAAGAAAAGATTCGAAGCCATCCCAAAATTCTTCTGGGCTTTAGCGATGTGACCGTGCTGTTGAACGCTCTTCAGGCGCGGACGGGTCTGGTCGGTCTTTACGGGCCGGACATGGAACGGTTCGGGCGCATGCCACTGGAAGACCAGAAACAATGTCTTGCGTTGATGGCGGGCGAAACACCGGATATCCCGCTTTCGGGAGCGTGCGTCTTAAGAGACGGCGAGACGACGGGAAAGCTCGTCGGCGGCAGCCTCTCTGCCTTTCAATCCCTCCTCGGGACGCCGTGGCAACCGGATTTTACGGACGCGATTTTGTTTCTGGAGGATACGGGAGACGAGCTGTCCCGCTACGACCGGATGTTCATTCACCTGCGCAACGCCGGGGCCTTCGATCGCCTGGCGGGTCTTGTTCTGGGAGATTTCGGCACGCCGCTGGACACAGGATCGACCCCTTTCGGCTTTACGCTGAAAGACATCGTCCGGGAGCATACGGATGGATGGCATTTTCCCGTCGTGATGAACGCGCCGTTCGGCCACGGCCCCAGGCTGCCGACCTTCCCGATCGGGGCGCCGGCGCGGCTGACGGCGGAGAAATCCGGCGCGACGCTACGTTTCCCGGAGGCGGTCGTGTGCGTTTAGGGGATTGAAATGTCTGATAAAAAAGGGTATTGATTGATCGTCAAGAAGAAGGAATCCTGCCCATGACGTTCGTTGTCACCGATAAATGTATTCGCTGCAAATACACGGATTGCGTTGAAGTCTGCCCCGTGGACTGTTTTTACGAGGGGGAAAACATGCTAGTGATCCACCCGGACGAATGCATCGATTGCGGCGTGTGCGAACAGGAATGCCCGGCCGACGCGATCCGCCCGGATACCGAACCCGACATGGAAGACTGGGTCGAGATCAACCGCAAGTACTCCGAGATGTGGCCGGGCATC
>JAGRJZ010000125.1 GCA_020442505.1 Alphaproteobacteria bacterium
ATGACGCCGTTTTGGCGGATATGCGCCAGCGCGACGCGCGGGATTCCGGTCGGAGCACGGCTCCCCTTAGGCCCGCGGACGATGCCGTGATCCTTGATACAAGCGAGATAAGCATCTCTGAAGCGCTGGAAAAGGCTTTGTCCTATATCCCCTGAGACAAGAAAAAGGCATGGCGTTCCTGCCCCGCGGGGAGAAAACAGGAATGGTTGTGTCTATTATGAAGACGAAAAGGAAACGTTAACATGGCACATATCGCCGCAAATCTAAAAGATCTGGAATATTCGGAAGAGTTCGCTGCCCTTCTTGCCGATTCTCTGGAAAACAAAAAGAAATTCGCAGGCAGCGTTGTAGAAGGACTAGTTATTGCTTTAACGGACGACTTTGCCGTCATTGATGTCGGTTTGAAATCGGAAGGCCGGGTTCCCCTGCGGGAGTTCGCGTTGCCGGGGCAATCCCACGAGATCAAGGCCGGTGACAAGGTCGAGGTCTTTGTCGAGCGGATGGAAGGCCGCGACGGTGAAACGCAGCTTTCCCGTGAAAAAGCCCGTCGCGAGGAAGTCTGGGTCGAGCTGGAGAAATCCCACGAGAAAGGCGAACGCGTCACGGGCGTTATCTTTGGCCGGGTCAAAGGCGGGTTTACCGTCGATCTGGGCGGGTCCGTCGCTTTCTTGCCGGGCTCGCAGGTCGATATCCGTCCGGTCCGCGACGTCAATCCGCTGATGGGCACGCCGCAGCCGTTCCATATCCTGAAAATGGACCGTACACGGGGCAATATCGTTGTCTCGCGCCGTGCGGTTCTGGAAGAAAGCCGGGCCGAGGCACGCTCCGATCTGATGGAAAACCTCCGCGAGGGGCAGGTTGTTCAGGGGATCGTGAAGAATATTACCGATTATGGTGCCTTTATCGATCTGGGCGGCGTGGACGGACTTCTGCATGTCACCGATATTTCCTGGAAACGGGTCAATCACCCGTCCGAGGCCTTGAAAGTCGGCCAGAACGTCGATGTTCAGATTATCCGCTACAATCAGGAAAACGGCCGGATTTCGTTGGGGATGAAACAGCTGGAGGGCGATCCGTGGACCGGAATCGCTGCCAAATTCCCGATCGGCATCAAACTGAAGGGCCGGGTGAACAATATCACCGATTACGGCGCCTTTATCGAACTGGAGGAAGGCATCGAGGGTCTGGTTCACGTCTCCGAAATGTCCTGGACGAAGAAAAACGTTCATCCGAGCAAAATTGTCTCGACCTCCGAGGAAGTCGACGTTCTGGTTCTGGACGTGGACGAGGAAAAACGCCGGATATCGCTCGGGATTAAACAATGCCAGGACAATCCCTGGCAAGCCTTCGCCGAGAGCCATAAGGCCGGAGACGAGCTGGAAGGCGAAGTTCGCAACGTGACCGAATTCGGTCTGTTCGTGGCGATGCCTGGCGAGATCGACGGGATGGTTCACCTTTCCGATTTGTCTTGGGACGAAAAGGGCGAAGAGGCTCTGAAGCGTTTTTCCAAGGGCAAAACGGTCAAGGTCAGGGTTTTGGAGATCGAACCCGACAAGGAGCGGATCGCGCTGGGGATCAAACAGCTGGGCGCCGATCCGTATGCCGAGGCGCTGGAAGGCGTCAAGAAAGGCGACATCGTGACCGGAACGATCACGGAGGTCACCACCGGCGGGATCGAAGTCAAGGTGAACGACGTTCTGACCGGCTTTATCAAGAAGGGCGATTTGTCCCGCGAGCGTTCCGAGCAACGGCCGGACCGTTTCGCCGTCGGCGAAAAAGTCGACGCGAAGGTGACGGCGCTGGATAAAAAGGCCCATAAACTGAGCCTGTCCATCAAGGCGCGGGAGATCGACGAAGACAAGGCCGCGCTGGAAGAATTCGGTTCCACCGAAAGCGGGGCGTCCTTAGGCGATATCCTGGGTGCCGCGCTTCAGGAAAAGGGCGCGGATAAGGAACCCGTTGTCGAAAAGCCGAAAAAGAAAGCGTCTGCGAAAAAGGCAGCTCCCAAGAAGGCTGACGACGCGGCGGAATAACGCGCGTTTTTACAGATCAATAGAGACCGGGCGATGGCAACACCGCCCGGTTTTTTACAGGGATTTTTGTGCGGCGCGCTTTGCCCGAAAAAAGTCTTGTAAAACGGCGCCGCAGGATTCGGCCAGAACCGACCCGGTGACCGCCGGGCGATGGTGACAGGTCGGCTGGCTATAAAAGCGGGGGCCGTGATCCACGCCGCCGCCCTTCGGATCGGGCGCACCGTAGACGATCCGGCGGATGCGTGCAAAGCTGATCGCCGCTGCGCACATGGCGCAAGGCTCCAGCGTCACATACAAATCGCATTCCGGAATGCGCTGGGCGTTCGCTTTGGCGCATCCTTCCCGGATGACCAGAATTTCGGCGTGGGCGCTGGGGTCGTTGGTTTCGATCGTCCGGTTGCCGTTGCGGGCGATGATATCTCCGGTTTCCGTATGCACCAGCACCGCCCCGATGGGCACTTCGTCCCGCGCCCCGGCCTTTCGGGCTTCCTCTAGGGCGATCGCCATAAAAAGTTTGTCCTGTTCTGCCGTCATGGTTTTTTTTACCACGGATGGGCAGGGAGAAACACAGATATAAAAATCCATATAAATCCCGCCTGATCTGTGGTTTAAAAAGCCATGTCCGAGAAAACAGAACGCATTGCCAAAATCATGGCCCGTGCGGGGCTTTGCTCCCGCCGGGACGCCGAGCGCTGGATTGCCGCCGGGCGCGTATCCGTCAACGGCGCGACGCTGGGAACTCCCGCTTGCGTGGTGGGCCCGGGGGACCGGGTTTTGGTCGACGGCAAGCCTTTGCCCATAGCGGCGCCGGCGCGTCTGTTTTTGTACCACAAGCCTGCCGGACTGGTCACGACGGCCCGGGACGAGAAAGGTCGTCCGACGGTTTTCGACGCGCTGCCCGCCGGTTTGCCTCGGCTTGTCAGCGTTGGACGGCTGGATCTGAACACGGAGGGGTTGCTGCTTCTGACCAATGACGGGGAATTGGCGCGCTCTTTGGAGCTTCCCGCCAGCGGATGGGAACGCATCTACCGCGTCCGGGTGCACGGGGTCGTGGACCGGAGCCGGCTGGATCGTCTGAAACAGGGCATCACGGTCGAGGGTATCACCTACGGCCCCATCACCGCGACGATCGAAAAACATCAAGGCAGCAAGACCTGGCTGCGGGTCTCTCTGCGCGAGGGGAAGAACCGTGAGATCCGGCGCGTGATGGCCGCTCTGGGGCTTCAGGTCTCCCGACTGATCCGCGTGTCTTACGGCCCGTTTTCCCTCGGGACGCTTTCCAAAGGCGGTGTGGAAGAGGTCCCCGAGACAAAGCTTCCATCCATACGGTAAGGGTAAGGAGGCTTTCCTTTCCCAATTTTGTTCTATATCAATGTCGATGATGAAACAGTTTGTTCTTGCGCTTGTTCTGCTTGTTTTCGTGGCGAGTCCGGTCTTTGCGAACGGAGCGGACCAGCCGCCCTCCATTGCGAAAGTCGAGGCGTATCTGCGCGGCTTGACGACGGCGCAGGCCCGATTTTTGCAAAGCTCCCCCTACGGACAGATGACGGGGACGTTTTATCTCTCGCGCCCGGGGAAGCTCCGTTTCGAATATGATCCGCCGGTCAAGGACTTCGTCGTGGCAGACGGGTTTTTTCTGTATTTCTACGATAGTGAGCTGGGCGAGCAGACAAACGCCCCCATCGGTCAGACCCTCGCGGATTTCCTGTTGCGCAGCGATTTGCACCTGTCCGGGGACGTGACGGTGGCCCGGGTCACGCGCAGCGACGCGCTTGTCCATGTGATTTTGGTCCAGACCGAAGACCCCGGCGCCGGTTCCTTGACCTTGTCCTTTGCCGAAAATCCGAATCTCAGCCTCAAAAAATGGAAGGTCGTCGACGCGACGGGGGCGGAAACGCTGGTGGAGTTGTTCGATCTGCAAACGGGCCTCGACCTCCCGCGTAGCCTGTTTGTCTATCGTGATCCGGAGGGCGCCGGCCCGGAATATAACGGATAATGCCTGAAAAAAGCGGCTTGCGCTGACTCCCGTGCTTTGTGTAGTCTGGGGACCGAAAACAAAAACGGGAACAAAGACATGAAACGGAGTGTCATCGAAACGGTTCTGGGCGCGGTGGTTCTGGTCGTCGCCGCGGTCTTTCTGGGCTTCAGCTATAACACCGCCAACGTCAAGAAAGTCAGCGGCTATGAAGTGACCGCCGATTTCTCGGGAATCGGGGGGCTGGCCGTGGGGGACGAAGTCCAGATCAGCGGCGTGAAGGTCGGATCAATCGTCGGGGTCGATCTGGACCCCGATACGTATCTCGCCCGCGTGCGGATGAGCATCGACCCGGCGGTGAAGCTTCCCGACGATACGGCCGCGCTGATTTCTTCGGAAAGCCTGATGGGGGGGAAGTATTTGCTGTTGGAGCCCGGAGCCGGGGATGACATGATTCCGGCGGGCGGCCGCGTTCCGTTCACGCAGGCGCCGCAAAATCTGGAGCAGCTTTTGGGACAATTTATCTTCAGCATGCAAAAGAAAGACGACGGTGATTCGTGATCAGTCATCGTCTGTCAGCCGTCGGATTTCTGGTCGTGGCTTTCCTGGCGACGTCGTCCGGTTCGGGCGCCCGGGCCGAGATGCAGGACATGCCCGTGGCCAAGCTGCAATGGCTGGACAAGGCTACGGCGCGCACCGCGACGTTCGAGGCCCCCGTGGGCGAGACTATCCAGCACGGCCCGCTTTACATCCGGGCGCAGGCTTGCCGCAAGGCGCCGCCGATCGAACAGCCAGAATCGGCCGTGTTTCTCCAAATCTGGGAGGTGAACCGCAAGACCGACGAGCCCGAATGGGTGTTTTCGGGATGGATGTTCGCCTCTTCCCCGGCGCTTTCGCCTATGGATCATCCGATTTATGATGTGTGGGTGCTGGATTGTGACGCGGGCGAAGGGGCGGATTCGCAGACGGAGAGCGCGCCGTCGCCGGAAAATCAAAACGCCGACGAACAATCCGCCGGCGCTCCAGAAGATCATCAGGAGTAAAGGCTCCTAGGCGCCGTGCCTCAGACTCGGCATCTGGGCCGCTTGCGCATGCAGGGAAGCCGGGTCGTGGGGGGTCTGATGAACACCGGAGACTCGGGAGAAAGACGTTCGGGAGGTTTGCGGTGAGCCGTGCGCAGCGTAGACACCGTCCACGAAAAGGGCCAAACTCTTTGAAGCAATAATCATCGCACACCTGTCTTTCTTTTTCGTGCTGTTCTCATTTTATCAATGGGATGGTTAAAAATTAACCGTTCATTAATAAAAAGTCAAGTTTTTTCGCATAATGTTTGTGGAAAAGTTTTTTCCTTCTGTCCGGAGAGGGAAGATCGTCGCTTGATCGGCGCTTCTCCGTGTCAAGGCGTGGGGTCGCTTTCGAACAGGATTCTCCGGAGAATGCCGGGGGCCAGAACCGCCAGCGGGTTGACGGTCACGGTCGGTTCGGCGGAGGGGCCCTTGATCGCGTAGGTTGCCGCGAAGATCGCGCCGCCGCGCCCGCCCGCAAGGATATCACCGATCAGGGGAATATTCCCGATGATCTCGTTAACCCCGGACATGGGAACGATGGTGCCCTCGATATCGGTCGTGCCGGCTTCCTTGTCGATTTTACCGTCGAAGGTTAACCCCAGAGAGGAGCCCGAGGTCCGGCCGTCCCGAATCAGGTGGATATCCCCCTGCGGTCGGATGATCCACTCGAACCCGGATTCGAGGCGGGCGAAATAAAGCCCCTCGCCACCCAAAAGCTGCGACAGGCCCGTCGGTCCCAGACCGCCCAGGATCCGGGCCAGAACCGGCGCGTTGGTGACGTGAAAATCGGTGAGCGCGACCGTGCCTTTCAACGTTTTTGGCGTGGCCGGGTTTTCAGCGCGGCCGGCGACCACCAGGCGTCCCCCCGCCATGTTGTTGTACAGGTCGAACGCCCGGAGCGCGGCGCCTGCGTCGTCCGCTTCGAAACGTAGAGCCAGCGCGCCGGTTTCGTCGGGCTTAAAGCGGAAGTAGACCGCCCCCGCCCCTGCGACAGCATCCATTTCCAGTTGCTGGATTGCGCCGGTCTTGTCCCTGTCCAGATATATTTTTGCCCCTTCCACGATCCGGGCGGTATGGGTGCGCATCCGCGCCACCGACACGGAGACCACCATCGCCGGACCTTCGTAAGCGTCTGTACTTTTGGCTTTTTTATCTTTACCTTTTTTATCTTTACCTAGAAACGGACGGGCGTCCATAAAGGCCCCGTCGATGGCGATTTTGAAGGCGCCGGCCGGGGTGGTTTCGAACATCAGAGAAAAATCATTCTCGCCGAACACGGCGCGGGAAATATTCCCGCGCTCGATCGTCGTTTGCCCGGAGGTGCCGGACGCCGAGTCTTTCCGGAAGGTGATTGTACCGTCCTCAATCCGCATATCAGCCGACTGGACCGTCAGTTCCTTGATGTCACGAGCCTCTCCGTTTTCGAGATGGAGCAAGGCTGTCGCCTGCCCTGAGACGCCGGGTGGTTTCGTCGCGTCAAAGGGCTTCAGGGACAAGGTCGCCGGGGTGATGTCCATCTGGATCGCGGCTTCCGCCCGGCGGCCCGGAAATTCGGTATAGGTCACGTTCACCGGCACCGCGCCGCTCAGCCAGCCGTCAAGGTCGACGCCCAGCCGGGTCCGGAGCGCCTCGTCGGCGACCAGTTCCGCGGTTACCTGGCTGTCGTAGGGGGCTTTTGCGGTGTCGATATATTGCTGCCAGCGGAGCGTGACGGGCCGCCCGTCCAATTTTGCCTTACCCGCGATTTGCACCGTGTCCTTCGTGACATTCAGGGAGAGCGGTCCGCCGGTCAGGTCCATGCCCTTGACAATTCCGGGCATGCGGACGTTCGAGAGCGTGCCGTCGGCGGTGATCTGAACCTGATCG
>JAGRJZ010000126.1 GCA_020442505.1 Alphaproteobacteria bacterium
AAGGGCATGATGTTTTCGCCGTCGAGCGTCACCTTGTCCGTTACCGGGCGCCGCAAGGCCGTGTGGAGGACCGCGCGGCCTTCGCTTGTATTGATTTTATCGCCGGCAAACATGCGATCGCGCCAGTCTTCCACAGCGCAGGATTCAGCCAGCGCGATCAGCAGATCCCGCGTCTCCGCCGTTACCAAATGTCGGGAATAATCGAGCAACATACCGTTTTCCCGAACATGAAATTTTTCGAATCGCCCGGGATCCTCCGTAAACAACGCGTTCATGTGAACGCTTTTCATCGCGTCCCGATGCGTTTCCAGGGCTTTCCAGGCGGGTTTCTCAGTTAATAACATCATAGTTTTCTTTCAGACGTCTCCTGGTTGTAATCAGGGGAGGGCTTGGTCGGATGGGCGCTGCGTAGGAGAATAGCTATATTGGAAGCCGTAATCGTTATACCGCCGAGAATAATCATTTTATCGGGAACGACGCCCCAGATAATCAAATCAAGAAAGAACGACCATATCAGCATCGTGTACATCAAAGATCCTGCCGTGATAGCCGGCAGCTTGACGTAGGACAGCGATTGAAAATACTGCAAAAGAGAGGCAAAGAATCCGATCCCTGCCATAAGAATCAACGAATGTGATGTCGGCGTCGACCAAAAAAACGGCAAAAAAACACTCATCATCGCAAGGCCCAGCGTTGCAAACCAGAAAACGGTGACAAGCGGCGGTTCGGTTCGCCCCATCCAGCGAAGCGTCAGCATCACAAGACCGCTAAAAAAACCAGACGCCAGGGCCAGAAGTGCCCCTGTGAAAGAGGAAATATGGGCCGGTTGGATGATAAGCCATGCGCCCGCGAGTCCGACGATCACTCCTGAAATACGAATGAACCCAACCCGTTCCCCCAAAATTGGCCATGATAAAATCGTTAAAAAAAGTGGTCCCGTCAGGAAAAGGGAGGACGCTTCGGCAAGCGACAGATATTTAACGGCGTAAAAAAGAAAAAACATTGTGGTCGATCCCAGAACGGCCCGAACGATGTGTGTTCTAAACCGGACCGGCTTCAGGGCTTTTATGTTTCTTAGAAACAACCCTGTGAAAATCAGGATGAAGAAGAAGCTGAACAAATGTCGAAAGAAGACGATTTCCACCTGATGATGATATTGCGCCGCTTCCTTTGCGAAGACGCTGGTGAGACTCATAAACAAGGTTGCCAAAAGGCCGCTCACAAGGCCTTTTATGACATCGGCGGTAGAGATATTGTGTGTCATGCGGTTGGGTCGCTATTCAACATTGGGCAGCGTTTCCACGATTTTGTCGGGTGTGACGCCAGCAGGCTGTCCGACCATAACAACTGTCAGCCCGTCCGGTTGCAGGATTTTCTTGGCAACGCGTTGGATGTCCTCTGCGGTGACGGAAGCGATTGCGGCGGCACGGCGGTCAAGCCAGTCAATGGGAAGATTATCCAGTCGAAGTCCCAGCAAGAGCCCCGCGATCCGGTCCGTCGAGGAGAGCGCGAGCGGCATGGCGCCGATCAGATAGGTTTTCGCCGCTTCCAGTTCTTTTTTCGTTACCGGCGCGGTTTGCATTTCTCGGATTTCCGCTCGAATCAAATCCAGAACCTCTGCAGCGCTTTCGTTTTTCGTGGAGGTCGAAAGGCTATAGGCCTTCACGAAATCCAGCGCGTAAAATCCCGTATGTATGCCATAGGTCAGGCCGCGTTTTTCCCGAATTTCCTCCGTCAGGCGGGAGCCAAACCCGCCCCCGCCCAAAATGTGGTCCATCAGCAAGGCCGGGTAATAATCCGGATCCGCGCGCCCGATTCCGGGCTGCATGATCTGGATAATGGTCTGGGGGATGTCTTGTGCGTACAGGGTGATCGTACCGGGGTTTTGAACGGCGCTCATGGGCAAGTAGCGGTCATAGACAATCACCGGCAGTTCGCCGAACACCTCATCCAGCCTTGTCTTCAGTCCTTCCGCCGTGATGTCCCCGGCAACGGACACAACCAGGGTTCCGCGGTTCAGGCGGTTTTTCGCGGCCTGCCGCAGATTGTCCGGGGTGATGTTTTGCAGCGTCGTCAAAGTTCCGCCGCTGTTCAGGGCGTAAGGATGCCCCGCGAAGGCTACGTCGTTCATGATCCGCGCGGCGATCCAGTCGGGATCGGATAAGGACGACCGCAAGCGCGCCAGATTCGCCTGGCGCATGCGCTCAACGGCCTCGGGGTCAAAATGCGGCGCGGTCAGGGCCTGACGCAGCAGGTCGAAGGCAAGATCCTGGTGCCGGGTCAGGGTTTTCAGACTGCCGGTGAAATCGTCCCGGCCGCTGGCGAAGGACAGGGAGATGGAATGGTCGGTCAGCGCCTTTTGAAAGGCCTGGGAATCGTAGTCTCCGGCTCCCTCGTCCAGCGTGTTGGACAGCATTTGCGAAAGGCCTTGCTTGTCCGGCGGATCGTTGGCCGCGCCCGCCTCGGCGAAAGCGAATTGGAGGGATATCACGGGCAGCGTGTGATCCTCTACCAGCCAGGCCGTTATGCCGGATTCGGTTGTGATTTCTTGAATGGGCAGGAATGTTTCGCTTTCCGCCGCATGGGCGGGGAACAGGCATGAAAAATAAAGGATAAAAACGACGAGGACTATCATCATGGTTGTGTTTTTCCCCCCTCAGGCAGCAAATATCCCGTGACGTAAGGGCGTTTCCCGTTATCGTCCGGGTTTAAAAATCGCGTGGCGACGTCCCGGACCTGGTCCACCGTGACGGCTTCGATCTGATCGGGCCATGTCTCCACGTCGTCCAATGTCTCCCCCACCGCCAGCGCCCGGCCGATCACCATGGCCGGCCCGGCCAGCGAATCTCGCGCGTAGACCGCCGCGTCCTTCATCCGGTCCTTGGCCTCGCGGAGCTCTTGATCCGTGACACCCCCGGAGATGAGGCCCTGAAAGGTTTCGTCAATTGCCTGTTCCAGCGCCTTTATCTCTACCCCCGGCGCGGGGGTTGCCTGAATCGTCAGGACGGCGTCGCCGCGGCTGTCAGGGTCGTAGGAGAGGCCGATTCCCGTCGCGATTTTTTGGTCCACCACAAGCAATTTATAAAGCCGCGTTGCCGCTCCGCCGTCCATGATATTCGCCAGAACCTCCAGCGCCCGCGCGTCGTCCCTGTTCTGGACGGCCGACGGCACGCGGATCATCCGCAGCCAGACAGGTTGGCGAATGCTCGGGTCGCGCAGGGTTAACACCGGGTTGGACAAAAGCGGCGGCACGGCGGTCCAGTGTCGTTCCGGAACCTCCCGCGGCGCAATCCAGCCATAGGTCTTTTTGGCCAGCGGCTTCAGTTCGTCCAGCGTCATATCCCCGGATACGACCAGAATCGCATTATTCGGCGCGTACCAGTCGTTATAGAAATCCTGGGCGTTTTGCCAGCTCAGCGCGTCTACCTCGTGAAACCAGCCCACGACCGGGTTCGCGTAAGGATGGTTGGGAAACAGCGCCGCGCGCATTTGTTCCGTGAAATAGGCTCGCGGATCGTTTTCTGTGCGTTCCCGCCGTTCTTCGATCACGACCTGAAGCTCGGAGCTGAAATCCGCTTCCGGCGGCGCCAGGTTCCGCATGCGGTCGGCTTCCATCGCCATGACCGTTTCCAGATTATCCCGTGCGATGGACTCAAAATAAGCCGTGTAGTCCTGGCCCGTGAAGGCGTTGTCGTTGCCGCCCAGCGCGGCGACCCGCCGGGAAAAATCCCCCGGTGGCACGGTCGGCGTGCCTTTGAACATCATATGTTCCAGAAAATGCGCCATGCCCGAGCGCCCCGGCGGCTCGTCCGCCGCACCTACGCGGTACCAGACCATGTGCGTGACGACCGGCGCGCGATGGT